>NZ_JADEWC010000003.1 GCF_015207825.1 Cyanobacterium stanieri LEGE 03274 | reverse complement strand
GAGGGGTTGTTGTCTTGGGGGGAGGGATTTTTGATGATGTTTCCCCGTTCTAGTTGTTCTCTGACGGTGGATTGGTTGCGTTTACGGCTACTAATGAGAGAGCCTTGGAGGAGGCTTTTTTCATACATATCTTGGGTGCGATCGCCCACTTCACTTAAATCTTGGGCGTGGGAAAGAAGATTATCTAAAAATTGTCGTAGTTTTTCTTGATCTTCTTCAAGGCGGTTACGACGGATTACCATTTCCCCGATGAGGTTATTGAGGTTATCTAGTTGTTTGACAGGTACTCTCATACTCTGTTCAAAGGTTGGTTGTTTTTGGCTCGGGGCGCTCGGGGCTGGGGGTTTTTTCCATTTTTGAGCGGAGGAGGGTTTTTCGGCTTCGGCTAAGAGGCGATCGAGATCGCTCAATTCTTTCTCGAGGTTGTTTTCTGAGCCTAAGGAAGAAACACTGACTTCTAATCCTTCATTAACAATATTTTCTAATTGTTGCCAATTTACTTCTGGGATTGATGCTTGAGCCCTATTAATAATTTTTTCTAATTCTTCAAAGGTTTCGTAGTAGTGATGGGTAACGCTAGGTAATTCTATTTCAAGGGCGGAAATTTCCGTTTCTGTAAGGAAGTGATTTTCTTGGTTAATGGTTTGTTCTAATTCGTCAAACTGTTCATAAATGATTAGTTTAGTATGAACGGTAATGGCATTTGAGTTTGATTTTTCGGCAACGGGTACTTGTTGGGGGGTTATCTCGGAAATTTCATCACGGGCATTTTCGATAATAACCGTTTGACGGGGGTTAGGAATTTCGTTATGAATGGTTAAATTATCTGTACCAAAATCGATCGCACTTTGGGTGTCAAATAAATCGTCAAGACTATCGATAATATCATCTTCTACAGAGGTATGATCATCATCAGAATCAGAGCTTAATTCTTCTTGCTCCTCTAATTCTTCCTCTTCTAAAAAGTCCCAGTCATCTTCCACATCTTGGGCAGGGGCTTCCACATTGTCCAATAACTCCATATCATCTAATAGTGAATCAATGGATTCTCCCTGATTAGTATGGGTTGAAATGGATGAAAAAAATTCACTAGTTCCCGTGGTATCGTTATGTTTAGTTGTTAAAAAATTATTGACAGTTTCTTCGTCGTCAGTATCTAAGAAAAGATCGTCATCTTCATCATATTCAATGCCATTATCCTCCAACAAATTGGATATTTGATTTTCATTGAAGGATAATTCGTTGGTTTCTTCTACTTCTTCTGTGCTGGTAAATAAAGTTTCTCGCCAAAGATCTCTTTCTAAGGTATTATTTTTATCTTCATCTTCTGGACTCGAAATAGACTCACTTTCATCGAAAGAAGTATCCATATCAGCCCCCGCATAGATGGTTTCTACGTCCATAAAACGGGTACGTGCCGAGGGTGCTAGTTCGAGCAGTTGATCACTGACACTAATGGCATTTACATCCCCTTGGAGTAAATATTCTGATGCTTGTTTGATTTCTTTGATAATTAATTTGGTGGTGGTGCTGTAATTATGGTGGGGCTTGGCGATCGCCCCTTGAGCTGTTTCCATAATCGCTACCCAGCCAAACAAGTTTTGTTTTTTTCCCTCTAAAGAAAGAGCCTCACAGTGTTTTTGAACGTTGCGTCGATTATCAGGTGAGTCCCCCTGTTTCAATAACTTTAACATTGCTCCTAGGCGAAACAAGGTCTGTTTGTATAACTCTTGAGCTTGATTAGAGGAAATCATAATACCATTCTGACCAATTTATTACAAAGACAACCTGACTGAAAATGGGTAGCACACAAGACAATGAAACTATCTCTCTAACCCCTTCTTAGTATAGCCTAACAAATTCTCCTTGAAAAATTTAATTAGTCATGGAAATAGCATTTATTGACAACATTGGGTAGGCAATAGGGCATCTCGACTACGTTTATCAACCATGGGCGATGATGAGAAAATTATCTTAACCCCATCTTGAATCTTTGCCCCAAAGAGCTAGTCTCAAATACAATTGGAAAGATAGTTATTTTTACTTAAAAACGTTATTTTCCATGACTCAAGCGCCAAATAACAATAGTCAATCTGACTCAGAACATAATAACTCGTCCTTAGTATCTGTAGAGAAAGATAAAGATTCGGTGTCGGTATCCATTCCCATGATTCCACCAAAACAATTAAGTCATGTAAAAAAACCAAAAAGTTCTTTTTCTCTCAACATTATTATTTTCCTTGCCCTTTCCTTCATCGGTATCTATGGCAATATTCCTTGGTTGGGTGCTAGTTGTGCCTTGATTGCCTTTGTTTTAGCAGTGTTACAAACAACCCCTTTTATTCAAGAATGGATTGCCTTTTTTCTCACTCCCCAAGAAAGAAGGGCATTAATTGGCTCTATTGGTTTAATAATATCCCTATTAATTTTGGCAAAATATTTGGGAGTTTATCAACGTATCAGCCAATGGTTAAATCAGTTTAAATATGATGAATTTGGTTCTTGGGCTGACTGGGTTGGGGCTTTAGGACAAATATCCATTGCTGTTTTAGCGGTGTATGTTGCTTGGCAACAGTATGTAATCTCTAAAGATTTAACTATTCAACAAAATCGCATTACCCAACAACAAACTATTGATGCTTATTTTCAGGGTATCTCAGATTTGGTCTTAGGTCCTGATGGACTTTTGGAGGATTGGCCGCAAGAAAGGGCGATCGCCGAGGGGCGCACAGCATCCATTCTTACAAGTGTTGATGCGGCGGGTAAAGCTAAGATTTTGCGTTTTTTGTCAAGATCTCGTTTAATAACCCCTTTACGGCGAGATAGTCACCTAGGGAGAGTGATTTTAGATGGGGCTGGAGGGTATGCCGAAGATCGTCAATATGGTATGAGAGTAATTAATTTGGGGGTGGTGTTGGCAGGAAATAATTTGATGGGGCAGGATTTACGATGGACTGATTTAAGTGAAGCGAATATAGTAAAGTCTAACCTGTCCCGTTGTGATTTGAGTCGGGCAAATTTATCCCGCACTGTTTTGGTGGAAGCTACTTTGCAGGGGGCAGATTTGAAAAAGGCGATTTTGTTTTATGGTAGTTATGAAAGGGCAACACCGCGCGATCGCACCCATGCCCCGAATTATGAAACGGGAGAATATACGGGCGCTGTGATCGAAAAAACTGACTTTACAGGGGTAAAAAACCTCAGCGAAGAAAACCGCTACTACTGCTGTTGTTGGGGTGGCGAATATACCCGCTCAACTATCCCAGGAGGATGTCAAGGAATTCCTAACAAACTGGAAAACAATTGACAATGGACAATGGACAATGGACAATTAGATGGATTTTAAGTAAAAAAATTCTTAGAAAAAATAATTATTTATAATGACTAATCAATATTCGATAACTCTCCTGCCCGGTGATGGCATTGGCCCTGAAATTATGGATGTTACCGTTAAGGTATTGGAAGCAGTGGGTAAACAGTGCGATATTAAATTTAACTTTCAAACCGCTTTAATTGGTGGTGCGGCCATTGATGCTAAGGGTGTACCTTTAACCCCTGAAACCGTAGAAACTTGCCTTAAGAGTGACTCTGTATTATTGGCGGCCATTGGTGGTTATAAGTGGGATAATCTTCCCCGTGAATTACGCCCTGAAACTGGTTTGTTAGGTATTCGGGCGGCTTTAGAATTGTTTGCCAACTTACGCCCTGCCACTATTCTCCCTCAATTAATCGACGCTTCTAGCCTCAAAAAAGAAGTGGTGGAAGGGGTTGATATTATGGTGGTTAGGGAGTTGACGGGGGGAATTTATTTTGGTCAACCCAAGGGCATCTTTACCTCAGAAACTGGGGAACAAAGGGGCGTAAATACCATGGCTTATACGGTTTCAGAAATTGATCGCATTGCGAGGGTTGCTTTTGAAACTGCCCAAAAACGCCAAAAAAGGCTCTGCTCGGTGGATAAGGCGAATGTGTTGGATGTGTCTCAATTATGGCGCGATCGCCTCATAAAAATGTCTGAGGAATATCCTGATGTGGAATTAACCCATATGTATGTGGATAATGCCGCCATGCAGTTGGTGCGCAACCCTAAACAGTTTGATACCATCGTCACGGGTAATTTATTCGGTGATATTCTTTCCGATGCGGCCGCCATGCTCACGGGTAGTATTGGTATGTTACCTTCTGCTAGTTTGGGTGCTAATCGCCCTGGATTATTTGAACCCGTCCACGGCTCAGCACCTGACATTGCAGGGCAAGATAAAGCCAATCCCTTAGCACAGGTATTGAGCGCGGCCATGATGTTGCGCTATGGTTTAAATGAGCCTGAAGCAGCTACAAAGATTGAAGAAGCGGTATTAAAGGTATTGGATTTAGGTTATCGCACGGGAGATATTATGTCCGAAGGGGCAAAAGCTGTGGGTTGTCAGGAAATGGGTAAGGTTTTATTGCAGGTGTTAGAAGGCAATTAACAATTAACAATTGACAATTGACAATTAATGAGTATTTGTGGGACACATCAATATTTATAAATTTCAATGGTTTAGATATATTAAAAAAATATCAAAAAATAAATCTAAATTATGTTTTTAACATTTAAAATTTTATAAATAAAGAAACAGTAAAAGTAAGATACTTAAACCTTGTTATTGTCAATTGATCTTAACTATTCACTTTTAACTATTAATTATTAACAAGCATCCGTGAATTTACCTCAATTTAATGATATTTGGCAAAATACTACTAATTGGCAACCAAATCCAGATCAACAATTATTATTTGATCAGTTATATAACAAAATTATTAAGACTAATAAATATCTTAATTTAACTCGTATTACTACTCCTGAGGAGTTTTGGGAAAAAAATTTATGGGATTCTTTAGCTCCTTTAATCGCTTATGATTTAAATCATAAAAAAGTTATTGATATTGGTACAGGGGGTGGTTTTCCTGGTATTCCTGGGGCGATCGCATTTCCCCTAGGTCAATTCACTCTGATGGATTCCACCACCAAAAAAATAAATTTTATTACTCAATTAGTCCAAGATTTAAACCTAACAAATATTACCACCTTAGTTGATAGAGTAGAAAAAATAGGACAAGATAAAACCTACAGAAACCAGTTTGATTTTGCTTTAATTAGAGCCGTTGCCGAAACATCCGTATGTTTAGAATACACTTTACCCCTATTAAAACAAGGGGGCGTAGCCATTTTATATCGAGGAAATTGGACGGAAGAAGAAGAAATAAAGAGTAAAAAAGTAGCAAATTTATTAGGAGGAAATATAGAAAAAATAGTCAATCAAAATACTCCCCTTAACAATAATATTCGCCATTGTATTTATGTAAAAAAAATAGGTAAAACTCCCAAACAATATCCCCGAGAAGTAGGGAAACCCGTTAAACAACCCTTATAATCATCTTTGGGTAACATCAGTAATTCATTACAAAGCGAATGATGATATTTTTACTAAATCAGATTTGGTATCATAACCTCATTTAAACATAAAAAAACCCCCTAAATGGGGGCTAAAATACGAAAAGCTAACTAATTAACCCAGCGCATTTGCACCAGATACAACCTCAAGAATTTGTTGAGTAATAGAAGCCTGACGAGCCTTGTTATAAGACAATGTTAAAGTCTTCATCAAATCACTAGCATTTTGACTAGCGTTATTCATCGCCGTCATTCTAGCGGCCAATTCACTGGCTGCAGATTCTTGTAAAGCTCTTAATAACTGATTATTAATATATAGAGGTAAGAGAGAATCTAAAATTTGAACAGGATCTTGTTCAAAAATCATATCCTTGGGAAAATCAGCCTTAGGAGAAGTAACAGCTTCCCTTTCAACTTGGAATGAACCATCACGGACAATGAGACGAAAGATTTCATCATCCTGAACTTCTAATCCTTGGGGGGTAAGAGGTAAAAGAGTTTGAATTACAGGTTTAGAACTAATTAAAGAAACAAAGCGGGTGTAAATCAATTCAACCCGATCAACGGTGTCAGAGAAAAATAAAGAGAGCAACTCATCAGCAATTTTTCCAGACTCCTCAGCGGTAGGAATTTGCTCTAAACCACTATACTTAGCAGAAATGGGCTCATTACGACGTTGAAAATATTGAACTGCTTTTCTACCAACTATTACGAAGGTATATTTTAAACCTTGTTCTTTTAATTCAGCTGCTCTTTGTTCAGCTTTTTTAATAATACTGGAGTTGTAACTTCCGCATAGACCCCGATCGCCCGTAATCACTAACAAAGCAACGGTTTTAACATCCCTTTGTTTAAGTAAAGGTAAATCGGCTTCTTCCATGCGTAAACGGCTTTGTAAACCGTATAAAACTTGAGCTAGGGCATCAGCAAAAGGACGAGTAGCAGTTACTTGCTCTTGCGCCCGTCTTACCTTAGCCGCAGCCACTAAACGCATTGCTTCAGTAATTTTTTTAGTGTTTTTTACTGAGTCGATGCGATCACGAATCGCTTTTAAGTTAGACATGGTGTTAATTGATAATGGATAATGGATAATTGATAATTAAAAATTACCAATAAACAATCGATAAAAAATATACTGCTTAGGATGCAGTCGGGTGGGGCTAGCCCACCGCCATTATTTCAATTAAGCAGAGAAAGCCTGTTTTGCTTCGGTAATAGCTTCTTTTAAAATAGCTTCGGCTTCATCGGTTAATTTCTTCTCAGAGTTAATAATCTCGATGAATTTAGGCTTACTATTTTTGATGTACTGTCTTAAAGTGAGTACAAATTCCACTACTTTATCAACGGCAATATCATCTAATAAGCCATTAATACCACTATAAACCTGGGCAACTTGTTCCCACACTGCTAAAGGAGAGTTTTCTGCTTGTTTGAGTAATTGACGTAATCTTTGACCTTTAGCTAACTGTGCTTGGGTAGCTGCATCTAAATCAGAAGCAAATTGAGAAAATGCTTCAAGTTCTGCAAACTGAGCTAGTTCTAATTTTAATTTACCAGCAACCTGTTTCATGGCTTTGGTTTGAGCCGCAGAACCTACACGGGATACGGAGATACCTGCGTTGATGGCGGGACGGAAACCTGCGTTAAACAAGTCGGAGGATAAGAAAATCTGACCGTCGGTAATGGAAATTACGTTGGTAGGAATATAAGCGGACACGTCCCCTGCTTGGGTTTCGATGATGGGTAAAGCAGTCATACTTCCGCCACCTAATTCGTCGCTCAATTTTGCTGCTCTTTCTAATAAGCGAGAGTGGAGATAGAATACGTCTCCGGGGTATGCCTCACGTCCTGGGGGACGACGTAATAACAAGGACATTTGACGGTAAGCCTGAGCTTGTTTGGTTAAATCATCGTAGATGATGAGGGTGGCTTTACCTTTATACATGAAGTATTCTGCGATCGCAGCTCCAGTGTAGGGGGCGAGGTATTGTAAGGTAGCAGGATCGTTAGCATTAGCTGCCACTACTACGGTGTAATCTAATGCACCTTTTTCTCTGAGGGTATCTACTACATTAGCAACGGTAGAAGCCTTTTGACCCACTGCTACATATACGCAGATTACATCTTCTTCTTTTTGGTTAATAATGGTGTCAACGGCGATCGCAGTTTTACCAGTTTGACGGTCACCGATGATCAACTCACGCTGTCCACGACCTACAGGAATCATCGCATCAATAGCAGTGATACCAGTTTGCATAGGCTCACATACAGACTTACGAGCTACAATCCCGGGGGCGGCCGATTCAATCAAACGAGTTTCAGAAGTATCAAGATCGCCTTTACCATCAATAGGACGAGCCAAAGCATCTAAAACCCTACCAACTAAAGCATCACCCACAGGAATTTGAGCAATTTTGCCAGTAGCTTTAACGTTACTACCTTCTTGGATGTCTAAACCATCACCCATCAATACCACCCCAACGTTATCCTGTTCAAGGTTAAGGGCGATACCCACAGTACCATCTTCAAACTCTACCAACTCACCCGCCATGACTTTATCCAAGCCATAAACACGAGCAATACCATCTCCTACCTGTAACACAGTACCAACATTGGAAACTTGAACCTGTTCATCATAGGATTCAATCTGTTGGCGAATAATATTAGCAATTTCGTCTGGTCTAATGTTGATCATATCTTTTTCTTAGAGCTACTTATATGTAACAAATTGATTGTCAGTTATTAATTTTATTTTGATTATGGCTAGGGCATATAAATCATATGCTCATAACAAACAATTATCACCATCAAGATAACTTAGTTAGAACCAAGCATTCCCAATGTGATACGGCGTAATTGTCCTCGTAAACTAGCATCATAAACCTGAGAGCCAACTTTGATAATTACACCACCGATGATGTCAGGATCAATTTTTGTTTCTATCTCCACGGCACTAGCACCAGTGAGAGTTTTTACTTTTTCCATCAACTTTTCTGATTCCCCTTCATACAACCTCACGGCAGAAGTAATTTCAGCAAGAACCGTATTATTGAGTTTGCGTAGAATCTCTAAATATTTGGCTAAAACACCTTCAATAAAGCTAATTCTACCTTTATCCACCAACAATAATAAAAAATTGAGCAAGAAAGGATTTATCTGCTCACCAGCGATATTTCTAATAACAGCTTTTTTTTGCTCTGCTTTAATCATCGGACTAGCAAAGAGGGCTTTTAATTCTGCAGACTCTTTTAACAAACTTACTAAAGAGCGCACATCCTCACCGATGGCATCGGCAACGTTTTTTTCTTTGGCTAGGGACATCAAGGCCTCGGCATAGGGTTCTACTACTTCAGCGGTAATAGCACTTTGCATTTTTAACCTCCTAATTGCTCAACGGCACGACTAATGATTTTTCCTTGAACCTCATCAGTCAGAGTTTCTTTTAATTGCTGTTCTGCTTTCTCAAGGGCTAGTACAGCAATGGTTCTTTTTAATTCATTCACTACCTTCGCTCTTTCAGAGTCTAGCTCTTGTACTGCGGTAGTTTTCATTCTTTCAATATCTTTTTGTCCTTGAGCCAAAATTTCTTCTCTAACTTTACCAGCGGTGGCTTGAGCATCAGAGATAATTTTCTTAGCTCTTTCTTGAGCTTCGTTTAAGTTTTTCTGTCCTTCGGCTAGAGCTTTGGCGGCATCAGCAGCTTGTTGTTCTGCTTCTTGAATTTCTTGGGCAATTTTTTTACGTCTTTCTTCGAGTAAATTGCCGACAAATTTACCACCATATACTACTAATAAACCAATTACGATAATTAAGTTAATTAGGTTAGAGCCTAGAATGTCTGAACTTAAACCAAATCCGCCTTCTGCTGATTCAGTGGCTAGATAGAATAAAGTCAACATAATTATTTTTTCTTTAAACTAGGCGTGTTTATTTTATGTTTTTTTGCAGGGAAAGAGAATGAGACATCTCTATTCTCTATGCCCTAATTATGGAGCTACTTAAGCAAATTCTTTGCCTAAAACTTTCTCTAAAATTTGCTGGGTAAGGGCTTGAACTTCTTGCTCTAAAGCTGACATGGCTTCTTTTCTTTCCATTTCAATTTGCTCTGATGCCTTTTGACGCTCGGCAATTACTTCTTGCTGGGCTTGTTGGCTTTGTTCAGAAACGATCTTTTGAGCTTCAGTTTGAGCCTCCGCAATAATTTCTTGGGATTGTTTACGGACTTCCTTTAATTCTTGTTCATATTGTTGAACAAGGGCTAAGGATTTTTGTTTTTGCTCTTTTGCACTATTTAATTGACCTTGAACATATCCTGCTCTTTCGTCAATTGCTTTTCCTAAAGGTTTATAAAATAGGGCATTTAATATTACCGCTAATAGTAAAAACTGAACTGCCATGAGGGGCAGGGTAGCGTCAATATCAAATAAACCCCCTTCTGCGGTTTCCGCCGCAAATAAAATCCATTGTGTCATCATCATTTGACTTTGGGGCAGAATTTACTGGTTCTTTTTGTCAATATGCAATTATCCTTAAAAGTATTACTGCAATTGATATTTTTTGGTTCTTAGGTGTTTAGGCATTCGCTCACACTGAGAGATACCTAAAACCTAAAACCTATTTTTTCCTTTACCTTATTTTTTAAATTTAGAGTAATCTAAATTACTTAAGCGAAAGGATTAGCGAATAATAATACTAATGCTACAACTAGACCGTAGATGGTTAGTGCTTCCATGAATGCTAAACTAAGAAGTAAAGTTCCACGGATTTTGCCTTCTGCTTCAGGCTGACGAGCAATACCTTCTACGGCTTGTCCGGCGGCGTTACCTTGACCTAATCCAGGTCCAATAGCTGCTAAACCTACGGCTAAGGCTGCTGCGATTACTGATGCTGCTTCTACGCTCATAATTTTTCCTTTTTTTCTTTAATTAAATTAGTACAACAAGAATTTTTAGTTTTTCGTGTGGGGGAATGGATTTTTTAAAATCTGTTCCCTATGTTAGTTAATCACACAATGGCAATTTATTTAAGCCCAAAATGTATTTAACTATATTTTGGTTTTTTATGCTAGTGAGTTGGGCGGTTTATTTTCCTAAACTCGTTAGTCATGTTCTTCGCCGTGGGCTTCTAGGGCTTCTCCGATGTAGGAACCTGCTAGGGTGGCGAAAATCAGTGCTTGGATGGCGCTGGTGAATAATCCTAATACCATCAAGGGTAAGGGTACAATCAAGGGTACGAGTAAGACTAATACACCTACGGCTAATTCATCCGCTAGGATGTTCCCGAATAGACGGAAACTGAGGGATAAAGGACGGGTGAAGTCTTCGATCGCCCTAAAGGGTACCATGATGGGGGAAGGTTGGGCATAGTCAGCGAAATAACCTAAGCCTTTTTTGCTAATCCCTGCATAGAAGTATGCGAGGGAGGTTAAAAGGGCAAAGGCTACGGTGGTGTTAATGTCCACGGTGGGCGCTGACAATTCTCCTTCGGGAATTTCGATTAGTTTCCAAGGAATCAAAGCACCGGACCAGTTGGATACGAAAATGAATAAAAATAGAGTACCGATGAAGGGAACCCATGGACGATATTCTTTTTCGCCAATTTGATCTTTGGTGAGATTGCGTAAAAAATCGAGGACGTATTCCATAAAGTTTTGGAATCCGCTTGGTATTCTTTGAATGTTTCTGGTAGCGGCGATGGAGGCGATGAGTAGAACACCGATGACGAACCAGGATACGATGAATACTTGTCCATGGACTTTATATTTACCGATTTCCCAGTAAAAGTGTTCTCCCACTTCAATGGCCGCTAATAAGCGATTATTTAGATTGATTATATTTGTTAGTTCCATTAAGCAAGATTTTCCCTGATTGTAGGAATCTCAGACAATTTACCATAAAATTAACCCTTTACTCTGATTTATTTTTGCCACTTAGTAAACTACTGGGCAAAACTGTGAGCAGAATAGAGGCTTTATATGTCATGAAACCTAAAAAAATAGGTATCACTTCTAGTTGTTGTCGTTGGGTGGCGATGATCATTAGTCCTGCGAAGAGTGCTAGACGGGTTGAGCCGATGCTTCGTTTGCTGTTGCCTACCTTTTCGACTTCCCTGGCTAACAGGTTAATATACACTAAGCCTACACAAGCTCCTAGGAGATAGTTTAATCCTGTGGATAGGGAGTAAAATACCCACACAAGAGCAAAGCAAGATAGCCCAATGACGATGGTGGTGATGAGAATATTATATTTTAGTTGATAATATTCGGTCATGGAGTCGTCTATTTTTTCTGGTTCTTTTTCTCCCTGATGATCGAGGGTTTCCAGATTTTCTGTGTTGGTGGAAGTTTCTGAGGTAGTCACTAGGGGCGATCGCACTTGCTTATATTTATCATGATTTTAGCCATACAACGTTAACTAGAACCAGACTACATCTTACCATGGAATGAACGCTTAACCATAGACAATTATCAGGTTAAAATTTATCATTTTTAAAGGCATAAACAATTGACAATTAACCATGAACAATTGATGATAAATGATCAAACTATTATCACCCCGACTCCCCGTCACCTCAACGCCCCATCGCCTCCAGTCCTCATCGAATCCAGTTTTGATTAATTATCAACATCTTCTTTGATAACCCAATTAAGAAAACGATTCCATGCCCACCAAATATCGTTATCTCCATTAATTTTTTGTCCTTGCTTAGAGTTGACATAGCCCACATGACCACCATGGGCAGTTAACATTAAATTTAGATGAGAATTATAAGCTACTTCTTTTTGTAAATCAGGAATAATAGTAGGGCAAAACATGGGATCATCTTTTGCGTAAATAATTAGGGTAGGTTTGTTAATCGTGGAGAGAATACGAAATGGGCTACTAGCATAATAATAATCTCTAACATTTTCAAAACCGAGAGCCGAGATAACAAAATATTGATCAAACTTACGAATACTGTCAACTAGGGCTAAATTTTTTAAACTAATATCCTGAGGATGATATTTGTGGAGCGAGATTGTTAATTCTCGTAATCCTTTGGTAATAACCTTATCCAAATACTTTTTAATAGGATGATTTTCCAAATAGCTTAGGGATTTATCAGCATCAAGACTAGGGCAAATTACCCCACAACCACCAATATCGTTGGCTGTTAAAGTAGATTGATTATTGATTTTGGTAATTTTTGAACCATAGGATATTGCCCATAGTGCTAGTTTTCCCCCTAAAGAATATCCTGTAAACCAAAATTTACTGGGAAATCCTTCTTGTTTAGCATGGGAAGCAATACTTAAAAAGTCTTGTCCTTCAAAAATACCGTCTGAGGTAAGCACGGGGGATAGTTGTGCTGTTTTTCCGTGAGCTCTCCAATCAAATAAAATGATAGCATAACCAAGATAATATGCTTTTCTTGCCAATACTTCTAAATACCATTGATTTTCTAGGCTTCCTGTAATACCGTAAGTGGCGATAATTGTGCCTTTAGCATGAGGGGGAATCGCACCGATAGCATAGAGGGGGGTATTATTCATACCATGGTATATTTTTTCCTGATAGGGAATAGGGTTAAGGTTAAGATATTTTTGCCATTTTTTTTCCATAACTTTAGCTATATAAACGGTTTGAATGAGTCCGTTTTTAAGATAAAAAGGCGGTTGATAGTAATGGTTTTTTTTGTTCATTTATGTTAGATGAGATATAGAGATAATTCTATCGTTTCAAAAAAATCAAACTTGTTTATTACTTAATAGTTAATTAGTTAGTTATTAGTTTATTTTTAGTGAAGATAAATAAAATCAGTTGATCAGCTGAATTTTGCATTAGATATTGATTTCCCTGAATTTATAGTTTTGAGGTTTTATTTTATTTATGTTCATGATCATAAAATTACAATCTTAAAATTAACCCTTAAAGGCGATCGCCCTTAGGCAAAAAATTAACGCAACAGTAAAAAATAAGATAGTATGAAATATATCTTTATGCCTCTCCTATAATTCCTTAATACGATGATAGACCCCCGCACACTTACCGAATTATACTTAAGAGAAAATACGCAAAAAAATCAGATATTATCTGAATACCAAAAATTAATTTTAGACAACATCATTGACGGGGTAGTCTTATTCAAAGACGATCGCTACATTTACGTTAACCAAGCATATATAGAAATTTCAGGTTACCAAGAAAAAGAATTATTAGGAAAAAAATGGCAAGACTTTTACCCCCCAGAAGATGCCCAAAGAATAGAACAAGAAATCCTCTCTGTTTGTCGAGAAAAAAAATATTGGCGAGGGGAAGAAATTTCTTATCACAAAAACGGCCATAAAATTTGGAAACAAATGTCCCTATCCCTAATAGAAGAAGGTATCTTAATCGGTATCTGTCGAGACATTACCGAAAATAGAAAAAATCAAGGCACACTCAAAGCCCAAGAATGTGCCATGAGGGCACTATATAAAGTTACCGCATCATCTAACCTCACCTTTGAACAAAAACTAGAAGGAATCTTCAACCTAGGCAGAAAATTCTTCAACCTTGAAATGGGGGTACTAACTCAAGGAGAAGAACAATCCATCAAAATTATCAAATTTCAAGGAGAAAAAAGAAACGGAGACATAGTGCAACTGCCCCCATACATGAATCAAGAGCAATCATTGTGCTTTATCTGCTTACAACATCAAGAACCTTTAGTCATAGAATCATTAGCCAATTCATCCTATAAAAATCATCCAGGACATACCTTTTGGAATATACAAAGCTACATCGGTTCAAGAATAGAAGTATGTGGTAAAACCTACGGTACATTGTGTTTTTTCTCCTTTGACGAACAAACAAACCACAGAATAACCGATAACTCCCAACAAATCTTAAAACTGATGGCTCAATGGATAGGTTATGAAATTGAGCGTCAACAATCTCAAAAATTATTAGAAGAAAAATTTCAACAAGAAGTTTTATTAAAAACCATTGTTCAATCCATTCGTCAAACCATTGACTACGAAGAATTATTTCAACGAGCCTCCCAAACCATCGGTGAGGCAATGAAACTAGATCGTTGTCACCTATTCACCTACGATAGTAATAAAAATCCCCCCATTACCCCCCTAGGAGAATATCTGAGCGAAGGAATCTCATCCATGGCAGATGCCAATATTAACCCTGAAAACGTTCGTAACATTCACCTAGAAAAAATACTAGAAAAAGATAAAGCCGTTGTCACCAACGATGTTTTTAAAGATCCCCTCCTAGAAGATATGCGATATTTATGTATCGAAGTTAATCTTAAGTCCATGATGGCAGTGCGTACATCTTATTTAGGACAAGCCAATGGAATTATTTGTTTGCATACCTGTAAAGAGTACAGATGTTGGAGTAAATCAGAAATAGAATTAATTGAAAACGTTGCCTCTCAGTTCGGCATTGCGATCGCACAGGCTAAACTACTACAACAAGAAAAAGAACAAAAAGAACAACTAGAACTAAAAAACAAAGCCCTAGAAGAAGCCAAAAAAGAAGCAGAAAGCGCCAACCGAGCCAAAAGCACCTTCCTAGCCACCATGAGCCACGAAATTAGAACCCCCATGAATGGCATCATGGGCATGGCCGACTTATTAACCCATACCCCCCTTAACGCCGTACAAAAAGACTACGTCAACACCATTAATCAAAGCGGTAGCCTACTACTAACCATTATTAACGATATTTTAGACCTAGCCAAAATAGAAGCCGATAAAATAGAACTAGAAAACAACCCCTTCAACCTCCATGAATGTATCAAAGAAGTATTAAAACTAATGAGAGGTAACGCCCTCCATAAACAAATCAAACTTACTTACCTCAAAAACGAACTAATCCCCACCCACTTTATGGGTGATGCCAATAGAATCAAACAAATTATCCTCAATCTAGTCAGTAACGGCATCAAATTTACTCCCCAAGGAGAAGTCCAAATCACCACAGAAGCCCGTCTTTGCCCCGATGGGTTTCACGTCATCCAATTTGCCGTCAAAGATACAGGCATTGGTATTCCGGTTGATAGATGTGATCAACTTTTTAAACCCTTTTCTCAAATAGACAACACCAACACCCGTAAATATGGAGGAACAGGATTAGGATTAGTCATCAGTCAAAAACTAGCCCATTTAATGGGAGGGAAAATCACCTTTCAGACACAGCCAGACATAGGCTCAACCTTTTATCTCACCGTCAAACTTCTTGCCCTCTCCTCCGAAGAAGTCACATCATCAAACCTGATGAATCAAAATAAAACATCATCCCAACCCAACCTCAAAATATCCTCCCTCCCCATCAAAATACTTTTAGTAGAAGACACCCCCGTTAACTACAAAGTAGCCCGTTTAATGTTCCAAAAACTAGGTTACACAGGTAATCAATTAGACATTGTCTATGACGGTTTACAAGCCCTAGAAGCGGTAAAAACCAACCGATATGACATAGTGTTTATGGATTTACAAATGCCCAACCTAGACGGCCTCAACGCCACCACCAAAATTAGAACCCTCGGTAATAAAATTAAACAACCATGGATAGTTGCCATGACAGCCTCTGCCCTAGCAGAAGACCAAGAAAAATGTTTTAATGTAGGAATGAATGATTTTGTTAGTAAGCCCATTCGTTCCGACGACATACACAAGGCACTACAAAGATTTGCCAATAGTTTGATATTATAAAAACCCCATGAATATTATTATTTTATCGATGATTGCCGCCTTGATAATTCCCATGTATCAATCATGGCATGACGACAATGTGTGGCAAAAAATGTTGGCCGTGGCCAGTGTTTCCACAAAAACAGCCCTTCTCATTCTTGTGATTGCCGTCTTTCGGGACGATTGGATGATGGGGGTTGTTGGTGTGATCATTCTCACCGTTGGTAACGCCGGATTAATGTTACTTGCTCATCTGCTCAAGAGAATGGGAGAAATTTAACCTTTGCACCTCAGTGCTATAGTCACCATTTTCAAATAAATTAATCACACGAAAACCGGGTAAATGGGAATCATGGGTAGGTTGAGCAGGGCTTACCTGAGAAAAAGTAGAAGGGCATCCCCAAAAGTCTATTCCTTTACCCACTCCATTGACATGATGATAATGTAGAGCATGGTGAATATGTCCGAACAGTACCAAACGTACTTGGGAAAATAACTGTAATAAATGGATCAAATCATCTCCATTTTCAACCCCAATTTGGTCAACCCAATCGATACCAGTGGTAACAGGATGATGATGGAGTGCGATCATGGTTGGTTTATCTCGATACTTTATTAATTCTTCCTTTAGCCAATCCAATTGAGTTTGTTTAATGTAACCCCCACCAAATTTTGCTCCCACCAACACAGAATCGAGCAACAGTAATCGCCAAAATCCTAAATCAATGCTTTGGCAACCTAAACAGTTTATGGGCGATAACATTTTTGTCAATAGATTACCATCGTCATGATTACCATATAACCAGTAGATAGGGCAATTAAACTCATTCATTGCCTTGAGTAAATATTCATAGGCAACCTTACTACCCTTATCCGTTAAATCCCCTGTTAATAATAATCCATCGGGCTGTAATTTTTTTACTTTATCTAAAATAGCCTTTAAGTTATACCAAGGATTTTCCCCCCGTAAAAATTCTTCTGGTGAATCTAATAAATGGGTATCGGTAATTTGAATCAAAGTTTTTGTCATATAAAATTAAAATTTGTCAGTATGATGAAATGGATAAAAGTTAATATATCTTATGAATTTAGAATTACTGACCTTTGCAGAAATATCCATCGAAGCAAATCTGGCTCAATTTCTGATTGTGCTTTCTGTTTCTTTGGCTGTGGCCACTATTTCAAGGGTTTTTGTCTGGTTTAAACAAATTCCTTATACCCTACTATTGGTAATTGTGGGACTTGGTTTGGCTTTGGTAGATATTCGATTAGTCAACCTTTCTCCTGAGTTAATTTTAGAAATATTTTTGCCTCCATTGTTATTTGAGGCGGCCTGGAATATCCGCTGGAAAGATTTAAAAAACAATCTCACTCCCATAATTCTCCTAGCGGTGGTGGGGGTAATTATTTCTGTTGCTAGTGTTTCTTTTGCTCTTAGCTATTTTACTACGATTTCCCTTGGTACGGCGTTATTAGTTGGTGCTAGTTTATCCGCTAGTGATCCTGTTTCTGTTATTGCTTTGTTTCGGGAGTTAGGCACGGGGAAAAAGTTGACGACGATTATGGAGGGGGAGAGTTTATTTAATGATGGGGTGGCGGTAGTTGCCTTTGTTTTGTTGGTGGGTATTCCCCTTGGTAATGAAAGTATTTCGATTACTCAATCGATTGTCCAATTTGGGACTTTTGTGGGGGTAGGAATAGCTGTGGGTTTTGTGTTGGGTTTTGGTATTTCTTATTTAACTCAAAGATTTGATTTACCTTTGGTGGAGCAGTCTTTAACTCTGGTTTCTGCCTATGGGGCTTATTTAATCACGGAAAATTTGGGCGGTTCTGGGGTTATTGGAGTGGTTACGGTGGGTTTAATTTTGGGTAATTTTGGCTCAAGAATTGGCATGAATCCTCGTACTAGGTTAAGTGTGTCTGAGTTTTGGGAGTTTTTGGCGTTTTTTGTTAATTCTATTGTTTTTTTGTTGATAGGAGATCAGATTGATTTTCCTGTTTTATTGAGTAGTTGGAAGTTAATTTTAGCGGCGATTATTTCTTTGATTTTAAGTCGTCTTGTGGCAGTATTTTTGTTGTGTGCTGTTAGTAATTTGGTGACGAAGGAAAAGGTTAGTTGGCAAGAACAACTTATTTTGTGGTGGGGTGGTTTACGTGGTTCGGTTTCGGTGGCTTTAGCCCTGAGTGTGCCTGTGGTTTTAGCGGATCGGCAGGAGGTAATTGGGACTGTTTTTGGGGTGGTTTTATTTACTCTTTTGGTGCAGGGTTTAACGACGAAAACTTTTTTACAAAAACTTAATTTAGTGGGGGATCAGAATATTAAGCAGGAATATACTGAGTTATTGGCCAGAAGAACGGCTCTTAATAAGGTTTTGGATTATATGAATCGTATTCCTATTCATACTATGCCTGAGATTGAACCTGATTTTTATAATTATGAAAAAAATTTGATTCAGGGACAGTTAAATTCTATTCAGGATAAAATTATTGATTTACAAAATCTCAATCCTGAGTTTAAAAATGTATCGATGCAGAAGTTGAGGGATAATTTGATTTCTGTGGAGGCTGATACTTATGCGGATTTGATTTTGAGTGGGGAGTTAAATGAGAATTTGTCTCCTATGGTTCAGGAAATTATTGCGAAGCAAAGGGGGGAATAATAGTTGTCGGTATAGTTAGTTTGCAGCTATTGGGGTGATGAGAGGTAGGGGCGATAATAGTTTGTTTAGTCTTTTAACAAATATAAATTTTATCTCGAACTCTATTTTTGTCGAGTTAAAGTAATTTATTCTTTGGTGGGTGTTGCCCACCTTGTTTATTTTGGTTTAAAGGCTTTGCCATTCACGGATTACGGCTGGGGGTATGGATAGGTTTATGGTGTCGCCGTTGGTGGTTGAGATGGTTAATTGTAGGGGAATTTCTGCTCTGAGTTGGGGAAGGATGGGTTTTAAGTTGTATTCGCTGACGTTTGCGGGTGGTGTTTTTTGGGAAATGTTGTTGGTAATGTTTTCGGCTTTGAGGGTTTTTCCTAGGGATGTGGTTAGGGTTAGGGGTTGGTTATGATCTAAGTTTGCGATGTCGGGGAAGGCAATTATTCTTAAGGATATGGTGGTTATGTTTTCGGGGGTTGTACGTTTAAAGGCGATCGCACTCCAATAGTTACCTGTTAAGTCTTGAAATTTTTGCCTTGATTGATAAACCATTTGTCCGGGGGCTTCTTCTATTTGTGTCACGGTGGCAATGGCTGGTAAGGGCATTATTATCCATATGGATAGGATAATTATTAATATTGATTGTAAGATGGTTTTTGGGGTGATGGATTTAATCATATTTTTGGATTTAAGTTCATGGTATCTTCTTTTTTTATTTTAAATATTTTTCTGGCATTGCTGATTTTGAGGATGAAACATTATTGAATTACAGTAAATGTATAGTATTAAAACTATTATTACTATTGTCCATTGCCAAACTAAACTAAAAATCATACCTTAATTCACTAACGCCATTTTTCTAAGGGCGATCGCCCCTTAAGACTCTTTGTTAATTCAATTTAACCTTGGTTAAAATACTTTTTATTAATTCTGATTCATATTTTTTTATTCTTTTTATCTGATCATAAAATATTCCAGATTGGTTATATTAATATTATTTTTATAGATCATTCTTAGCTAATATATTTATGATTGTAATACGCCAAATATGAGTTATTTTAGATATTAATATCATTGCTCAAATTCAATCTATTAATCATTGACAGACATCAAAAAATATTACAGAATATTTAGTAAAGATTCTTTAAAGTAAAGAGAATTATATAAAGAATGTGTAAAGCAAATTATCACTAATTTATCTAAAAGTATTTGTTTTGTGGGGTTTTTAGCTAATTTTCCCTAAAAAACTAGAAATCAATAAAACTTAAAAAAGTAAGTTATAACACATTAATTTTGCGAAAAGTTAGATATTATGATGCTAACAGTCAAAAAACAGAGATAAGCCCATGATGCTCATCAACCCCAGAAACATAAAAAATCCATCCTTGAAATCAAAAAAAACTTCATCTCATATCCATCAAAGACTGAATTATTACGACAATAAATATAATAAACTCCACAGTTCCATTAATAATCCATGGAAACGCTTAATTGATATTCTGGGAGGTTTTGTCGGTTTAACCATCACTGCTATTCTTTTTATTCCTTTAGCAATTTTAATTTATAAAGATAATCCAGGGCCGATTCTCTATTCTCAAACCAGATGTGGATTAAATGGAAAAACATTTACCATCTGGAAATTTCGCTCTATGACTGTGGATGCCGAAAAAAAGAAGCATTTGGTTAAAAATCACGCTGATGGCTTTATTTTCAAAAATCCTGAAGATCCTCGCATCACTAAAATTGGTAAAATTTTAAGGTCCACCAGCTTGGATGAGTTTCCCCAATTTTGGAACGTTTTAACAGGGGACATGAGCTTAGTGGGGACTCGTCCTCCTACCCCCGATGAGGTGGCAAAATATGATAGCTATCATTTGTTGCGTCTTCGAGTGAAACCAGGTCTAACGGGGGAATGGCAAGTAAAAGGGCGCTCTAAATGTCTTGATTTTAATCAGGTAGTGGCGATGGATTTAGCTTATCAGAAAAAATGGACTGTATGGTATGATTTATATTTGATTTTTAAAACCATTGAGGTGGTTATTAAGCGCGAAGGTGCTTGTTAGTTTATTGAATGAATCTTCCCAATACTATTACTTTTAGTCGTATCATTTTGATAATCCCTATTCTCTGGTGTATGTATCAGTCAATAGAGGTTTATCAGTGGTGGGCTTGGGGTTTATTCCTCATTGCTTCTCTGACAGATTGGCTGGATGGTTATTTGGCAAGACGTTTAAATCAGGTTACGGATTTGGGTAAGTTTCTTGATCCTTTGACTGATAAAATTTTGGTCATTGCTCCTTTATTAGTTTTGATTGAACGTCAAATAATTCCCGCTTGGGGGGTGTTTTTAATTCTGTTACGGGAAATTACTATCGCTGGGTGGCGGGTAAATCCTCAACAAAAAAATGTTTCAGGGGCTAACCTTTGGGGTAAATTTAAGACTGTTACTCAAATAGGAGCGATCGCCCTTCTTCTTTTGCCTAAATATCCTTGGGCATTATCAACGGGGATAATAGTATTTTGGTTATCTGTGATATTAACCATGGTTTCGGGGTTAATTTACCTGATGCCAAGCTCTAATCAACACTAATACCCCCAGAATTGGATTTAGGGGGATGAGGAGTAGGAAAGTAAGGCTGAATAATAGTTCAATAAATTGAACGATAAACTGTTAGCCTTGTAATTCATTGCAAGACAAGTGGTGATATATTTTCTAAAGCGCATTGGGTATATATAGTTCATGGTGGGTTTGTGAAAATACAATTTATCTATAACGAATTTCCTGAACTTGATATTAAAGATTAAAGATATTATCCCTAATTCAAGTTAATATTCCTCCCTTGCCCTCAACAAATCAAGACAACGAGGATCGATTAAAGTTGCCTTTTGTGGCTCTCGGGGAAACCAAAAAGCAGTCTTTTTACAAAATTCTACTAACATTAACATTACAGGTACTTCGATTAATACCCCCACCACCGTAGCTAATGCGGCCCCAGAATTTAGTCCGAATACCATGACAGCCGTTGCGATCGCCACTTCAAAATGATTACTCGCCCCAATTAAAGCCGCAGGCGCAGAATCCTCATAGGATAAATTCATTTTCAAGGCAATTACATAAGTAATCAAAAAAATAAAATTAGTTTGCACAAACAAAGGAATAGCAATTAACAGAATGTGTAGAGGATTATTAACAATCAATTCCCCCTTAAAAGCAAACAATAAAATAAGAGTCACCAACAAAGCTAATACCGCCACAGGGGAAAGATAATGTAAAAACTGCGACTCAAACCAAGCCCTACCCTTATACTTAAAAATCCAATATCGACTGATAACCCCAGCCAGAAAAGGTAAACCCACATATATCACCACAGAAAAGACAATGGTTTCCCAAGGTACAATCAAATTATTCGCAGACAATAACCATTGCCCCAAAGGAGCATACAAAAATAACATTGCCAGAGAATTAACGGCCACCATCACCAAAGTATGTCCTTGATTACCATAGGAAAGATAACCCCACATCAACACCATAGCCGTACAAGGAGCGATTCCCAATAAAATACAACCAGCCCCATAGGAATCTGCTAGAGAAACTTCAACGCCTCGAATTATCTCCGTATCGGACAATAAATTACTAAAAACGTAACCGAGGAAAAATTGAGCAAAAATTACCATGGAAAAAGGTTTAACGAACCAATTCACCGCCAAAGTCAGAATTACAGGCTTAGGAGTTTTAACCGCTTTAAGTGCCTGGGAAAAATCTATCTTCACCATAATGGGATACATCATGAAAAAAAGACAGATAGCAATGGGAATTGAAACGTTATAGATACTGATACTATCTAATGTCTGTGCCATATCAGGAAAAATCCTACCCAAACCAATGCCCAGAATAATACAAATGAAAACCCAGAGAGTTAAATACTTCTCAAAAAAACTTAGGCTACTTCCTGCTTTTATCGCCTTGGGGTTAATATTTACGGCCATTTTAAATCAAATTTTTTTATGGTAATGTTGAATCGACAATAACTGATTTTCCTATGGTCACTAGACAAAAGTTATTGTACACATCAAATTATAACAAAAAAACTTGGTTTGTTTTTGCTGAAAAAATATAAATTCCAAAAAGTGATTGTTGACACAACCTTATAATATATTAAGATTTTAGCTATTATTGGCGATAGTGTCTCTTCTAAATGGAAAAATACATAACAAAAAAAATTATTGTTTGTTTTACAACTTAATCACAACATTTCCGAGCAGGAACAAGGGAAGCCATACGACGAAAATCCGCCAAATATTGTTCTAAAAGTACCAATTGAGATAAATTTAAACTGTAATAAATCCATCTCCCCTCTTGACGAGTCCTTACCAAACCAGCTTCTTTGAGGGTTTTAAGGTGAAAAGATAACTTAGACTGACTGATATTTAAAACTTCCAACAACTCACAAACACACAATTCCTGAGTCTTTAATAAATCTAATACCTCAATTCTAATGGAGTCAGATAAGGCATGAAAGCCTTTTTTAATGGTGGATTGATCTGCTACTTCTGTAATGGTCATCAAAACTATCTATAAAGGTTCAAAATTCAACTATAACAATTAACTATCAACAATAGTTATACACAAAGTTTAACTAACCCTACCTTAGGTCATGGGGATTAATATATAAACTATTAGAAATATAAAGACTCCATGATATTCAAGAAATAACTAAAATATGATTTACATCAATGACATTTCTTGGGTCATAATTAGTTGTCTCCCTTTTGTTTGGGAGAAAAATATATTTAAAGATTAAGTATTGCCTTATGTCTATTTTACAAACCACAAAAGCGATTTTAGTGTTGGCTGATGGTACATCCTACACGGGTTATTCTTTTGGAGCGAAGGGAACAACTTTTGGGGAGGTTGTCTTTAATACGGGAATGACTGGTTATCAGGAAGTGTTAACAGATCCTAGTTATTCTGGGCAAATTGTTACTTTTACTTATCCCGAATTGGGGAATACGGGGGTTAATCCTGAGGATGAGGAATCCTATAAACCCCATGTCAAAGGTGCGATCGCCCGTAACCTATGTAAACGTCCTAGTAATTGGCGTTCCACCGAATCCCTACAGGACTATTTAACCCGTCATAAAGTAATTGGTATTTATGGCATTGACACCCGGGATTTAACCCGTCGTTTGCGCTCATCAGGGGCAATGAATGGGGCAATTTCCACAGATATATTAAACCCAGAAGAATTGTTAATGGAGTTACAAAAAGTTCCCTCCATGGCAGGATTAAACCTCGTCAAAGACATTACCACCAAAGCAGTTTATGAGTGGAGCGAACCCACAGACAAAGAATGGGAATTTAGCCCCCGTGCCAATTTGAGTGATGGGGAAACCTTTAGAGTGGTTGCCGTTGACTTTGGGGTAAAACGTAATATTTTACGTCGTTTAGCCAGTTATGGTTGTAAAGTCATTGTCGTTCCCGCTAATACCCCCGCAGAAGATATTCTCAAACATAACCCTGACGGTATTTTCCTATCCAACGGGCCAGGAGATCCCGCAGCCGTTGCCGAAGGTATTGCCACCGCTAAGGCTTTACTAGAAGCCCAAAAACCCACTTTTGGTATTTGTATGGGACATCAAATTTTGGGGCTTTCCTTGGGGGCAGAAACCTTTAAATTAAAATTTGGTCATCGTGGCTTAAACCAACCCGCCGGATTAAGCCAAAAGGTAGAAATTACCAGTCAAAATCACGGTTTTGCGGTGACAGAAGAATCTTTGGGGGCTGATGTAGAGATAACCCACCTCAATTTGAACGATCGCACCGTAGCAGGTTTAAAACATAAAACCTTACCTTTTTTCTCTGTACAATATCACCCTGAAGCCAGTCCGGGGCCCCACGATGCAGACTATTTGTTTGAACAGTTTGTTAAATTAATGCGAGACTATAAAAAATCATAAGTCATTACAATAACCATTCCCCCCTTTGAAAACCAAAAGGGGGCAGAAAGAGGGCTTATTCTTTTTGCCCCTACACAAAATTTAGCTCAATATTAACTAAGATTTAGGGGGCGCAACTCTTTCCTTGAATAATTTACCTGCGGAAAAAGCAGGAACTTTAGTGGCAGGAATATTCATTTTTTCGCCAGTTTTAGGGTTACGACCTTCACGGGCTTTTCTGTCACGGCTTTCAAAAGAACCGAACCCCACGAGGGTTACTTTTTCTCCACTAGAAACCGCTTCCATAATTGCTTCTACCGTGGCACTGATTACGGAATCAGCTTGTTTTTTGGTAACGGAAGCCTTTTCTGCTACTGCATCAACTAATTCGCCTTTGTTCATAGAATATACTCCTATTTTTATTTTATTTGTAGTTTTAACACTTCCCAGAAATTTCAGATATTAAAATTTTGTTAGCTGAAATAACCATCAAGTAAGTGTTTGACTGTTTTTAACACTAGATCTGATATTACCTGATTAATTGCTGAAATGTATAAAAAATGTCGTTTTTCTCGTTTTTTTTACATTTTTGGCTATTTTTGTAAAGAAACGTAACGATTTTAAGCGGTTTTTGGGCTATTTTTCCAGAAAAATCTCAGATTAGGAGGGCAGTTGATAAGCCAGTAAAAAACTTTTCTCTGTTCCCTGTTGCCTGTTCCCCGCCCTAGTTAGTTATTATTATTGAAACAAGATTGAGTATGATATATATTCAGAATGTTAGCGTTAGGAGTAAGTCACTGAAAAAAATTGTAATTATTGGGGCAGGGGTTGTGGGCAGTGCGATCGCCTTTGAACTTAGTCAAGATGCCCAATTAGACATTACATTGATTGACGAAAAAGAACCAGCCCAAGGCTCTACGGGAGGAGCGTTAGGTTTACTCATGGGGGTAATGAGTCAGAAAATAAAAGGCAGAGCATGGCGACTGCGGGAGAATAGCTTAAAAAGATATAAAACCCTACTGCCAGAATTAGAAGCCCTCACGGGGTTAAACATCCCTTACAATCGCCACGGCATCGTTAAACTACTTTTTTCCTCAGACAACCTCGACAAATGGCATACCCTAGCAGAAAAAAGAGCAGAACAAGGTTACTCCCTTGAGGTGTGGAATCGTGCAAAACTGCAATCCATTTGCCCCGAAGTCCAAGGAGAAGAAATTATCGGTGCGGTATCTTCCATGGATGATTTACAGATAAACCCCATTCCCTTAACTCAAGCATTAGCTCTAGGAGCAAGAAGAAGGGGGGTAAAGTGTATTTTTGGACAAAAAGTTGATAATTTCATCCTCAAAACCCAAGATAGCGAAGAAAAAAAGGTTTGTGAGGGTTTATCCGTGGGGGGTAAACCCCTTGGGGCGGACTTAGTAATTATATCTGCTGGTTTGGGTTCTACTCCCTTAACCGAAAAGTTAAATCAGGGGGTAGAAATAAAGCCTGTTTTGGGACAAGCCATGGTGTTACATTCTCAAAGCTGGAAACACAGAGCCGATTTTAATCCAGTGATTACGGGGGATGATGTTCACATTGTACCCTTAGAGGGTAATCGTTTTTGGGTGGGGGCTACCCTCGAATTTGCCAATGAAGACGGCATTGTAATTGAGGATAAACAATTAATGGCTAATTTATATCAAAGGGCGATCGCCTTTTGTCCTGCCCTTAAATCCGCTTCTATTATCTCCCAATGGTCGGGAAAACGTCCCCGCCCCCAAGGACGTCCTGCCCCCATCATCGAATGGTTGGAGGGTTACGATAATGTTATTTTAGCCACTGCCCATTATCGCAACGGCATTTTACTAGCCCCTGCCACCGCCATGGAAGTCAGGGAATTAATAATGAATGTTTAATTAATAACTCCACGGGGTGAATACAACTTTTTTTACTTGGACATTTCCAACATTCTTTGAATGGGTGTTAATGCTTTAGCTCTGATAGACTCAGGGATGATAATTTCAGGCTGTCTTTTTCTAGGGTGTTAAGCCTCATATAAGGGCATTCGTTACAGTTACAGTTACTGGTAGAAGGGGCGGGGATAAACACCTTTTGGGGAGCTTGTTTCTGCATTTGGTGAATGATACCCGGTTCGGTGGCAATAATGAATTTATCGCACTCACTACCCTGAGAATATTTTAAAAGGGCGGTGGTTGAACCAATGTAGTCGGCATGGCGCAAAACGGGGGTTTCACATTCTGGGTGGGCTAGTATTTGGGCTTCGGGGTTTTGTACCTTAAGTTCGACTATTCTTTTTTCTGAGAAGGTTTCATGGACAATACAGCTACCATCCCACAATACTAAATCTCGTCCTGTTTGTTCGCTGACATAACGACCTAAATTTTTATCGGGGGCAAAGATAATTTTTTGTTCTGGGGGAATTTGATTAACAATAGAAACGGCATTGGAACTGGTGCAAATAATGTCACTCAGAGCTTTAATTTCTGCGGTACAGTTAATGTAGGAGATAACAATATGATCGGGGTGTTGGGCTTTAAATTGGGCAAAGGCATCAGGGGGGCAACTATCCGCAAGGGAGCATCCTGCATCTAAATCGGGTAATAATACTAATTTATTTGGGTTTAAAATTTTGGCTGTTTCTGCCATGAAGTGTACCCCTGCAAAAAGAATTACATCCGCTGAGGTATTGGCTGCCTGTTGGGATAAACCGAGGGAGTCACCAATATAGTCGGCAATGTCTTGGATGTCTCCTTCTTGGTAGTAGTGAGCTAGAATTACAGCGTTTAATTCTTTTTTCAAAAGGGCGATCGCACTAAACAAATCATCAGGAATATTATTTTCAATCTTACGGGGGGGAGTAGCAGTAAACATATTCAACAACCGTCGGGGATTTAATAAAAGTTAGTAACCATCATATCGTGAAATTATCAAGATTTGAAAATTTAACTCCTAATTTAGATCCTAAATAATTATGAATTTCAGAGCTTTAAGATATAATTTGAAGGGAATTACCTTGATATAAATCAATTAATTTTATGGGACTTACTGATTTTTCTGTTCATTTATTCGCTCAAATAATAGAAGATCCTGATATTATTGGTCAAATTACCGATGCTTGGAATAATTTTGTCGAATCTGGACAAGTTTGGGCAATGGTTATCGGCTTATTCTTAGGATATACTTTCTCTAGTTTTACCCGTTTTTAGTAGCATAATAATAATTTAAAAATGCAGTTTAAAAATTCTCAAGAATATCGCATCTTTGGCATAAAAAGAAGTGGCAATCATGCCATTATTAACTGGATTTTTTCTCAATGTAGCAATCAAACTGTTTTTTTAAATAATTGTTATCCTGAAGGTACAAAAACCTTGAGAATTTATCAAGGAATAGGAAGAATTGATGCCAAAAACATTAACTATTGGGATTATAAACAAAGAATTATTCCTTGGGAAAAAAATCCTTTTCAAAGTAGTGAATATGTTACTTACTCAAAGGAAGATAAAAGATTTAAAGCAGAAAAACTAAAACAACTTAAGGGGAAAACAACTCTTGTAAGTTTCGAGGATAGAGATATAAATAAAATTAACTCTCTTTTTAATCAACAACATGATACTTTAATAGGAAATAGCAACTATATATTCAAAATAGTTATTTTAAGAGACCCTTTCAATTTATTAGCCAGTATTTATAAAAAATGGTCAGAAAAAGATCTATTTTATTATCGTAATCTATGGAAAGAATATGCTAATAAATTTATTGAATATGAAAAAAGTAATGATGATTATCTATTAGGCATAAGCTATAATGAATGGGTAAAAAACAAAAGTTATCGACAAAATATAGCTACAAAATTAGGTATTCCTTTCAATGATCAAGGTAAGGATAATGTCACTAATTTTGGCGGAGGTAGTTCTTTTGATGGTACATCTGCCAATAAAAATGCTACTACCATGAACGTATTTAGTCGTTGGGAAAATTTTGCTAATGATACCTTTTTTTGTTCTTTATTTAAAGATGAAGAATTATGGAATTTGTCAGAAAAAATTTTTGGTATTATTCCCCGTACTGATCAATTAAAATAACCTCAGTTTGGAATTTGTCAGTATGGTAGGGGACTTACCATGGTACTTCCGTACAGATTGCAGGGGATGGGGAGTATGGGAGATGAGGAGTAAGAGTAAAATAGTTCAATTATTCATTGTCAATTGTCAATTGTCAATTATTCACGCCTTTACAAGACTATAAATTTTATCCCGAACTCAGGTTAAAATAGTTTTTCTCCCCATAAAAAAGAGGGGGAAATATTATCCCCCCACTGTTTATTTATCTATCAAAAAAATGATATTTATTTAGTTGGAATGTTACCAAATACTTTTAAGAGGCGATCGCCCCAATACTTCACATCATAGGTAGAAACAGTCTTATACATAGCTTCTATACGCTCTTTTTGTTCATCCTCAGGCATCTCCAAAGCCCGATCAATAGCTGTATCCATACGAGTAACCGAATAGGGATTAGTTAACAGCGCTTGAGGTAATTCCACCGCCGCACCCACAAACTCAGAAAGAATTAACACCCCACTTTCATCCTTGTGAGCCGAAATATATTCCTTAGCCACCAAATTCAAACCATCTCGCAAAGGAGTAGTCCAACAAATATCCGCCGCCTTATAATAAGCCAATAAATCAGTAAAAGGAATAGGCTGGGTAAACAAAATAATCGGAGTCCAATCCAAACGGGCAAACTTACCATTAATCTGCCCCACTAACTGTTCAATTTTATTTTGAGTAGTCTTATATACCCGCATACCGGCAGCCGCCGACACACAACTAACAAGGAAATTAACCTTACCATGTAACTCAGGGCGACGTTCTAACAAACGACCAAAAGCCTCCAACATCTCCTGATTACCCTTCACATAATCAATTCTACCAGCGGCAATAATTAATTTTCGTCCGTGTAACTCCTCCTTAATTTCTTCATATTTTTTCTGCGCCTCAGGAGTGGCTAACACAGAGGCAATATAATCAGGATTAGTACCCACAGGGAAAGCATCGATAGTCACCTCTTGCCCGTTGTAGCCCAACTTAGTTACCATTTCTGGCTCGGCTAAAGCAGTTCCAGAAGTCGTAAAATGTCCTTGCACAGGCTGTCTTTCCAATACTTCCACAGGTAATAAACTGCGGGTTACATTAACAAAATTTTCCGCATAGCGAGGGATATGGAAGCCAACCACATCACAACATAACAAGCTAGAAACAATTTCCTCGCGCCAAGGAAGAATATTAAATACATCCACTGAAGGGAAAGGAGTATGATGGAAAAATGCAATTCTAGCATTAGGTTTCATTTCCCTAATATACTTAGGGGCTAACCATAAATTATAGTCATGTACCCAAATTAAGGCATCGTCAGCTGCTTCCTTACAAGCCGCCTCAGCAAATAGTCGGTTGATTTCCTTAAAGTTTTCCCACTCAGAAGATTCAGAAGTGAAATGATAGGGGAAAGAGTGGAGAATCGGCCAAAATGCCTCCTTAGAAGTAATATGGTAGAACTCCTTTACTTGATTAGGAGATAAAGGAATACGCAACACGCTATAGTTAGAACCTTCTTGTTCTACTTGTACTCTTTCTTGGAAGCTCGATTGTTCTTTTTTAGAAACTTGTCGCCATGCAATCCAAGTCCCTTTATCCACACTGTTAAAGAAACTTCTTAAGGTTGGTACGATGCCATTAGGACTTTTTTTGTCACGATAAAAAGTTTTTCCGTTTTCAATTACTTCGTCGTAGGGTTGACGATGATAAAGAATTACTAAGGATGATTTCATATTTTTATGTTTTAGGAATAATTACGGTATTTTTGTTTCAATTATTATAATTGATAGTTTTTATTTAATAGAATTTAACTTTTTTAGTTTTTTTGTTCAGTATCTATGTACATAATAATAACTGTTTTTCATTGTTTATACTCTACTAAAGGGTAATTTTATATTGTTTCTAGGACTATTATCAAAGAAGATAGCTTTAATTATAATAAATAGATTAGCTTGTTTTAAAATAATAAATAATGTTTTTAATTATGGTACTTTAAAATTAATAAACACATTTATGTATTATAAGTTACCTTCAAGTTTAGTCATTTAAACCACTCAATTAATAGGGCAATTTAACTGACTTTAATCATAGCATAAGTATCAATATTGAGTCAAATTTTAAATAATAACTGCAAAGATGGCAACTATAAATGATGTATAAATAAATGAGATATTATGGACTTAAACCTTTATAAAATAGTGGATTGAATATTATAACCCGAGTCAAATATATTCTTCGTAGAATAAAAATTCTATCCATAAATTATCGAATCAATATTACTTAATCATGGTGTGGAATATGATTCAATGACCCGACAAATTAAAACATGAAAATATTATCAGGGGATGTTTTAGATTTAGCCACTGTAGAAAAAGCGGTAAAGCATCAGGATGCGGTCGTTTGTACATTAGGTTCTGGACATCAGTTGACGGGAAATGTGCGCTCACAAGGTACACAGCATATTATTAAGGCGATGAATAAATGGGGTGTTAGCAGGTTTATTTGTCAGACAACTTTAGGGGCCGGAGATAGTTGGAGTAATCTCGACTTTTATTGGAAATATATTATGTTTGGGTTCATTTTACGAAATGTTTTTGCTGATCATCAAAAGCAGGAAGAAATTGTTAAACAGAGTTGTTTACAGTGGACTATTATTCGTCCTGGAGCTTTTGTTAAGGGCGATCGCACTGGTAAATATCGTCATGGTTTTTCTAATCAAGACAAGACATCTAAACTGATGATTTCCCGTGGGGATGTGGCAGATTTTATCCTCAAAGAGTTAGCAACTAATTACTATTTAGGCCAATGTCCTAGCTTATCATATTAATTAAATTATCTGCTTTCATGGGTGACAATATTGCTCACCCTGCAAAATTTTAACATCATCCCCAGCTACTAAAAATAACCCATTCTTGACAAATTAGCCATTGATGAGTCAAATTATTAAAGGCAGTGAATTAGACCATGTTTTAAAAAATACCTAGGGTTGGCATTATGAGTCCCAGAAAACTATCTGAAGGCGATCGCACGGAAATCTTAGACTTGTATCGTAACACAGATGCAACATCATCTACCTTAGCAGATCGCTACGGAGTAAGTAACTCCACTGTCAGCCGTTTTTTAAAAATGAGTCTTTCCCAAGAAGAATATGACTCCCTAATTCAGCAAAAGCGCCTTGCCCGTAGCAACTCCAACAACTCCAAAAAGAAAACTAAAAACGTAAAATCAGAACAATCCAAAAAAGAATCACCCACTACCAATCAACAAAAACTAGAAATAGAAGAAGTACAAGAAAATCAAACTACCACGAATCCAGAACAAGAGGAAACCCCTAGCACTACTGAAAAAAATCCCGAAGAAACCGTAGAAAAACCAATTTTAAAAACCAAAAAAACCCCCGATAACCCTCCCGACTCACAACCCACAAACATTGACGAAGATGATGAAGATGACGATAACAAAAACTTAGAATCCGTCAACACTGCCCAAGAAATGTTTGGAGAAGAAATAGTCGAAGAAGAAGACGACGAAGACGAAGAAGATGACTTTGAAGAAGAAGAAACAGAAATCAAAATAGAAGTTCGAGAACTTATCGTCCTACCCCTTTCCCAAGCTAAATTTAACCGTAACTGTTATCTAGCAATAGATCGCACCGCAGAACTAATGACACGTCCTCTCAAAGACTTCGCCGAGTTAGGAAATATACCCCAAGAAGAAATCAATCAAAAAACCCTACCCATTTTTGAAAATCATCGTGTTGCCAAAAGGTTTTGCGATCGCCGCGGTAAAGTTATCAAAGTACCTGATACCAGAATTATTGAAAAAACCGTATCCTGTCTCCAATCAAAAGGCATCAGTCGAGTATTAATGAATGGAAAAGTCTTTAAACTTAATGAATAGTCCTGAGGATTTTTATTAAATCAATGACATAAATTGAATATTCACAAATGAAATATAAGGTTACTAAGCAACCACCATAGTGACTTTACACTATCCCAATTCACCAAGGTGGGCAATGCCCACCAAAACAATCAAAAATTAACGGTGCATAGCCTTAGCCAACTCCGCAGCCACCTCAGGGCGAGAAAATTGAGGAGGGGGCAACTCACCACGTCTCAACATCTCCCTTACCTTAGTACCCGAAAGATGAACCCTTTCCTCAGGGCTAGAAGGACTGGTTTTAGAAGTCGCCATCTGCTCAGTGCGCTTACAATAAAAAGCGTGTTCAAACTTCATGGGCGTAATACCCAATTCCCCGGGTTCAAACTCATCAAAAATTAACTGAGCATCATAAGTACCATAATAGTCACCAACCCCAGCATGATCACGACCCACAATAAAATGAGTACAGCCATAATTCTTACGAATCAAAGCATGGAAAATCGCCTCTCGAGGGCCCGCATAACGCATCGCCGAAGGATTAATCGCCAAAATCACCCTGTTTTGGGGGAAATACTTGTCCATCATAATCTCATAACAACGCATTCTCACATCCGCAGGGACATCATCACTCTTAGTTGCACCCACCAAAGGATGGAGAAATAAACCATCAACCGTTTCCAAAGCACACTTTTGGATGTACTCATGGGCGCGGTGGATAGGGTTACGAGTCTGGAAACCAACCACAGTTTTCCAACCCCTTTCCAAAAACAACTTGCGAGACTGGGCAGGATCAATTTGATATTTCGGGAAAAGAGGATGGTCATCCCTTTGTAACAACCAAATAGGGCCAGCAAGATTGATTTCTCCCTGCTCATAAACCACCTTTACCCCGGGATGTTTATCCTCATCAGTACCATACACTTTAACAGCCTCATGGGTTTTATTGTAACGATACTTCTGGGTAAGTTCTAAAACCCCAATAAATCTACCATTAGCATCATCTAAACGAACCCAACCGCCTTCTTTTAAAGGCTCTGCCACTTCCTCAGTTACAGAAAGGGTAACAGGTACAGACCAAGGTAAGTCATTTTTAAGGCGCATATTATCAACTACATTTTCGTAGTCATCCTGCTCCATAAATCCCTGCAAAGGACTAAAACCACCGATCGCAATCATCACCAAATCAGAAGTTGCCCTTTCATCAAGTTGAACCCTAGGCAGTTTATCCGCCTGAGCCATAAATTCATCTCTCTCGGCAGTAGTTGCCAACCTATTTATTAATTTACCACCATGGGCGGGGATGGTTTCTTCAATTTTAGTCATAAAATTTTAATAAAAGTTAAAAATTAGCCACGTTTTATCCTATCAAGCAATGAGCATTTTTCCTAACCCTCTAATGTCAACCAAGAGTTGACCGAAAAGGAAAAAATCAAGTAAAATGCAGTAATCCTAAACTCTTAAAGAAAAAACTATTCTTTAATCAATACTCCATGGAGACGCAAGAACTTGCCGAACTTTTTCCTCTTTTTCATAACCTTAGTGATGAAACCCTCGAATCGGTTATTAAACTACTAGATACCAAAACCTATGAAAGAGGAGAAGTCATTATTTCCCAAGATGATTGGGGTAGTTGTTTTTATCTAATTTCCTCAGGCTGGATCAAAGTACAGCGTTTTTATGGAGGACAACCCATCACCATCGAAATCATCGGCAAAGGTGGTTTTGTGGGTGAAATAGGTATTTTGGGTAACACTAATTTTCATAGTCAGGTATTAAGTATTTCTGATGTGGAAATGTTTACCATCTCCGCCCAGAGATTTATCCAAGTATTATTCAGAGATGCTCAAATACAAAATCGCTTATTAAAATCCATGGTAAACAAGGTGATAGAGTGCCAAGAATATTACCGCTTCCACCATCAAGCCACTAAAGTTCGATTAGTCACTATTTTATTATCCCTTGCCGATAGATATGGACAAGCCATCGAAAACGGTATGGAAATTTATAATTTTCATCTTCAAGATTTAGCGGATTTAGCTTTATTATCCCTAGAAGAATGTGTGCAAAATGTCAGTAAGTTAGAACATAAAAATCTAGTCCAAATTGACAATGAATCTAACACTATGTTGTTACCAAATATCAAACAATTACATCATATTATTGGTCAATTGGGTAATGAATAAATCATTCATTGATTGAAGAATAATAAATAATTTTCACGGTTACGTAAGTATTAGAATATTTTTAATCAAAAGTTTATAGTTTTTTCGATATTTTTAGTCTATTATTAGTAGATTATTTGGATAAGATAACAACATCTAATGAAAGCTAATTTTATTTGTAGAATAACTTACAATTTAACTTATGTCTTCATAACTCATTTATTGATTAATATGCCCAAACTAGAAGCTGCTGAGCTATTCAATGGGGGGGCGTGTCCTACAGGTCAGGCAACTACTGCTTTGGCAAGTGGAAATATCCTGAACGCCAATCCTTTTTCGACCAATGGAGGAAATGCTTTTCAATGTTATCGTCTCGACTCTTTTACAGGTACTCCTCTTTCTGCTTTGGTTGGCTTGAGAAATATAGGCTCAGGGAATGCCATCGAGACACAGTTTGTGATTACTGTAGAAGAATTTTTAAACGAAAGTTCTAGTAATTTTCAACAGCCCACAGCCGGAACTATTGCTGATTTGAGAGGTTTTTTCTTTAACTTTGGTGGTGCAGGTGGACAATTTAATAATTTAATTTTAACTAATTATTCTGCTTCAGGACTTACTTCAGGTAATCAATCCTTTTCTTTTGAGAAAAGTTTGAACAACATAACATCGGCTGGTTCTAAGGCTAACACTATAACTCCAGAAGGTCCTTTTGACTTAGGATTAGAATTCGGCACAAATGGTATTGCAAGGGATGATATTCAAAGAGTAACATTTCATATTAGCTCTACCACTGGAGCGGTCAGAGCCACTGACTTCACAAGTGCAGGAACTGGACAAGGAAATAACTTATTATTTGGTTTACGGGCAACCAGTGTAGGAGTTGATCCAAATCGTGAAGGTAGTTCCAAAGCTGTTTATTCTGGAACTCCAGAAACTGGAAGTAATACAAATTTGATAGAAGTGATTGCTGTTGATGAACCCATAGAAATCCCTGAAGGGCAGAACATATTGATGTTTTTTACCTTGGGGGGTTTCATGAGAATGAGCAGGCGTCTGCGAAAAAAAGAAACTCTCTAGTTTGTAATGGTTAGTTAAAACTCCTGTATTATCTGAGTATTTTACGAATCAAAATGGTAGCTTTAAAATAAAGAAACTGCTACTTATCACATAAAAATGAATATCCAACAACCAGACATCTACTATCAAGTCTCCATGGAAAATCCTGAATTACATTTATTTCAGGTAAATTTAACCGTTAGTAACTGGGTAGATGAAATACTTGATATTATAATGCCAGTATGGACACCTGGATCTTATTTAGTAAGGGAATATTCCAAAAATTTACAAGAATTTTCCGCATTAGATGCCAAAACCAATCAATCAATTACATGGCAAAAAAAATCTAAAAATCATTGGCAAATAGAAGCAAAAAACACCAAAGAAATTAAAATTAGTTATAAAATATATGCCAACGAATTAACCGTTAGAACTAATCATTTAGATAGTACCCATGGTTATTTTAATGGTGCTGCTTTGTTTTTTTATATTCCCGAATATCAACATATTCCCCATACCGTTTCCATTATCCCTCCCCGTAAAGATTGGCAGGTGACAACATCCCTACTCAAAATTAGTCATAATACCTTCTGTGCTGATTGTTTTGATACCCTTGTGGATAGCCCCTTTGAAATTGGTACTCAAGAAATTGATAATTTTGTGGTATCCGATAAACCTCATCAATGGGTAACTTGGGGTAAGGGTAATCTTGATAAAGAAAAATTAATCAAAGATACTAAGGCAATTATTGAGAAAGAAGAAGAATTATTTGGGGATTTACCCTACGAAGATTATTTCTTTTTACTACATCTTTCTGGAAGTGGTTTTGGGGGTTTAGAGCATAAAAAATGTTGTGTTTTAAACTATCCTCGTTTTGGTTTTCGGAAAAAAGACAAATATAACCGCTTTATGCAGTTAGTCGCCCATGAATTTTTCCATCTGTGGAATGTAAAAAGAATTCGCCCCAAGGAGTTGGAAAATTTTGATTATAGTAAGGAAAATTACACGGCTTCCCTTTGGTTTTGTGAGGGGGTAACTAGCTATTATGATATTTTTATTCCTTATCGTGCCAAGGTTTATTCCCGTAAGACTTTGTTAGATTTATTAAGTAAAGATATTAGTCAATATTTATCAATACCTGGCAGACATATTCAACCTTTAAGGGAATCAAGTTTTGATGCTTGGATTAAGTTATATCGCCGTGATGCTTATAGTAATAATAATCAAATTTCTTATTATCTTAAAGGACAATTTATTGCTTTATTTTTAGATTTAATTATCCGCAAAAATAGTGGAGGTAAAAAGTGTTTTGATGATGTAATGCGGGAAATGTGGCAACGCTTTGGTATTGATGAAATTGGTTATACCGAAGAAGAATTAAAAGGGGTTATTGAAGAAGTAGCGGTGCAAGATTTAACGGAGTTTTGGGATTTATATTTAAATAGCACTCAAGAATTACCTTTTAATGAATTTTTTAAACCTTTTGGATTAAAGTTGGAGGCAAAAACTTCCAAGGATAGTCATCCTTATTTGGGTATTTTGATTCAAAAGGAAGGAGGGATGGAAAAAATTAATTTTGTGGATGCTAATTCTCCTGCGGGAAAAGTTGGCATTGAGGCAGGAGATGAATTGTTAGCTATCGATGGTTTTCGGGTTGGTGCGGATAATATTGGGGATAGGTTAAGGGATTATCAAGAAGGTGATGAAATTGAAGTGACTATTTTCCATCAGGATGAGTTAAAAAGTTTGATGGTTACATTGGATAAAGCAAAGGTTTTTAGCTACCAATTGAAGGTAATGGATAAATTGAATGATAACCAGCGCACCTTACTTGCTAATTTTTTCGGTGAAGAATAATATCAAGTTGGGGTAATCAGTTGTAAATAGATTTTATTTTCGCCGCCCCACCGTGTAATTACAGGGCTAACGGTAGTTCGTTCAATAAATTGAACTAAGATAATAAATAGTGGGCAATGCCCACCTTAATATCATCTTAACGCTTAGTTAACTTAGTTAAAACATTGTTGGAACGTTCTACAAAAGCAGTCATTCCTTCCGCATCAAAAGCCCTTTGTGCCATCAAAGCCAAATCATAGACGTGTTGACACATCATGTTAACCATCTCTTTGGTGGTGGATTCTCCACTACCTTGGATAATAGTGCCTTTATTGAGTTGATAGATATTTTCGATGAGGGGATGGGAGGTATTAATCACCAACATATGCTCATCGGGGAATTTCATTTCCCTTTGTTGCATCATAGCTGTCATCTCTTGGAGGCGGCGCATGGCTTCGGGTAACAATACCATGGCGGGGGGCGTTTCTTCTTGGGATTCGGCTTTGAGGGATTGAGTTTTGATGTTTACTTTGGGCTTATTGATAGCCGTTTCAAACATTTCTTTGATTTCCTCTGAGCGAGTTTTATTGGTGGTGGGGTTAACAATATCACTGGCTTTGTCTTCTTCGACGAGGTTAGAATCTAATTCAGAGTCAACCCGAGAGAATTTAACTTCGTTGTATTCCCTTTCGAGGAAAGGGATAAAGTAGTTGGTATCGATAAAGGAATCCATGAATAACACTTCGATGCCTTGATTTTTGTACAAGTCAACGTAGGTGCTTTGGGTTTGGGGATTGGTGCAATAAAAGACGTTGTTTTCGTGTTTTTCTTTATTTCTTTCGAGGTATTCTGTGAGGGTGGTAAAGGGTTGATTGTCATCTTCTTTAACCTCTGCCCATGCGTCATCCCCTGAGTCGATTTCTACTTTGGGTTTTTCGGCGTTTTTATCGGCTTGGTAGGTGGTGCGATAGATGATTAAGTCTTCGACTTGTTTTTTGAATTTCTCGTCTCTCAAGGCACCATATTTAACGAATGTGCCAACGTCTTCCCAACAACGGATATATTCTGATTTATTATCATTGTATAACGACTTGAGGCGATCGCCCACCTTCTTGGTAATAAAATCAGCAATTCTTCTGACAGTGCGATGGTTAGTCAACGCACTACGAGACACATTAAGGGGAATATCAGGGCTATCAATTACCCCCCGTAAAGGCATCAGAAATTCGGGGATAACCTCTTCACAATGATCACTAACAAATACCTGATTACAGAATAACTTAATATGACCCTTAGTCACATCCACATCAGGTCGTAATTTAGGGAAATATAGAATACCATTGAGCAAAAAAGGATAATCAGTATTTAGATGTACCCATAATAAAGGATCTTCTTGAAAAGGATAAAGATAACGATAAAATTCTAAATAATCCTCATCCGTAAGATTTTGGGGAGACTCCTTCCAAAGGGCTTTTTGACGGTTAACAGTTTCCCCATTCATCTTAATCGCCACAGGGACAAAATCAGAATACTTTTTAACCAGATTTTTTACTCTTGCTTCCTCTAAATACTCCGTCTCCTCATCCAACACCGTTAAAGTAATAGTCGTGCCGGGGGTAGTGCGAGAAGATTCACTTAATTCAAACTCAGGTGAACCATCACAACTCCAATGGACAGGGGTTGCACCATTACGGTATGATAGGGTGTCGATTTCCACTTGTTTGGCTACCATAAAAGCAGAATAGAAACCCAAACCAAAATGCCCGATTAAATCATTAGCGGTTTTGCCATATTTGGTAATAAAATCCTCAGCGCTGGAAAAAGCTACCTGGTTAATATATTTTTTCACTTCCTCCACCGTCATCCCAATACCATTGTCACTAATAGAAAGGGTTTTTTTCTCCTTATCGATGGATAGGGTAATTTCAGGCTCTGGTAAATCTGTACTAAATTCCCCCGCCAGAGATGCCATTTTTGCCTTAGAAATAGCATCCACAGAGTTAGAGATTAATTCCCTTAAGAAAATTTCATGGTCAGTGTAGAGGGATTTTTTGATAATAGGAAATATATTCTCGGTATGGATGGAAATATTACCTTTTTCTACTACGTTACTCATAGGTGATTTTTGTTTAATTTTTTATCCGATAACTATAACAGCCTGTTGATTGTGGCTAGTTTTTATCATGTCACAACTTATCTATCCCTTTCAAGATGTGGTTTACCGTATCAAGTTAGGGAAATAGGTAATGAAGAATAAATCTTTGTATTCTGGGGAAAATATAAGTTTAACTAAAAAGTAAAGAAATCTTACCTCATTGTTATAATTAGTTTTAGATAGTAAGAAATAAAAAAAAGCCAAAATGTTAGCCAAATTAACAACGAAAAATCAACTAACACTACCAAAACGAATAACCCAAGAAATTGGCGCTGTGGAATATTTTGATGTGAAGGTAGAGAATGGACAAATAATTTTAACTCCTGTCAAGATTCAACGTGCGGATGGAGTAAGGGCTAAGTTAGCAGAGTTAGATATAACAGAAGAAGACATTGCTGATGCTGTTTCATGGGCAAGGCAATAATGAATAATAGGTTACGAGTGGTAATCGATACGAATTTAGTGCTATCGGCTTTAGTATTTGGGGGAAAAGTTGCTCAATTACGTTTGTTTTGGCAAAGTAAGAAAGTTACTCCCTTAATTTCTAGGACAACAACTACTGAATTAATTAGAGTTTTAGCTTATCCTAAATTTAAATTAACCAAAACTGAACAAGAAGATTTATTATCAGATTATTTACCCTATTGTGAGACGGTGAAAATACCCCTTGATTTACCGAGTATCCCTAAATGTAGAGATATTTTTGATGAGAAGTTTTTGCTTTTGGCGAAAGTGGCAAATGCTGATTATTTAGTAACAGGGGATAAAGATTTATTATCTATTGATGATAATTTTATTTGTCCTATTATTAATATGGATGAGTTTTTAAAGGAAATAAATAAGATTATTTAATAATAAAATTAATTATTCCTTGATGATTAATCAACATATATTTTAAGAAAAATTTGATTTTTTTTCAGCACACCTTAAATGTTATTTTTAACCGTCAATAAACTGATCTAATTCTTCATAATCAGGCAGTTGAGTATCCACTATTTTACCATTTCTTATTAAGGTGCGATCGCACTGATTTCGTGACAATAATTCACTAAAATAACGACCTTTAAAAAGGATTAAATCTGCGGTACTTCCTACGCTTATTTTGCCGAGGTGAGGTAATTTGATCATTTTTGCTGGAGTTTTGGTTACAGAGGTGATCCAGTCGCTATAAGGAGTGTCTAGGTGAGTAATGCGCACGGACTGGGTAAATACTTCTAACATATCATGATCACCAAAACCATAAAAAGGATCTCGACAATTATCACTGGCAAAAGCCACATCAAGCCCCCCCTGTTTCAACTCTTTTACCCTCGTCACCCCACGCCAAAAGGGGGTAGTTTCTTCCTGTCTATCTTGCAAATAGAGGTTACACATGGGCAAACTAACGATACTTATATTAGCTTCTTTTACTAATTCGATGGTTTTTTTTACCACTTCTGGAGGTTGTACTGCTAAACTGCAACAATGCCCACAGATTATGTTACCTTGATAGTTCATGTTAATAGCAGTTTCTGCTATTTTTTGTAAGCAAATGGAATTAATTTCGTTATTTTCGTCGGCATGAAAATCTAAGTCTAAATTGCGCTCTATGGCGAGTTGAAATACTTTTTCAATCTGTTTATCTATGTCTTTATTCATATAGGCAACTCCCCCCAAAATACCTTCTTTTTCTGCCATTTTATCGGCTAGTTTTGTTCCATCAGGGGTGAGAAAATAATCTAAACTAACGAGGGATACTGCTTGAATTGTTAGTTTATTTTGCCATTCTTTTTGTAGTTGTTTCCAAATATCGACACTAATAAAATCATCATAACTATAACAGTCTAAATGGGTTCTAAGGGCGATCGCACCATGGGCATAACTACATTTTAAACCGAAATTCATCCTCTGATAAACTTCTTCTTGCGTCCAATATTGAGCATCACTTCTCGCCATTTTTAAAGCCGTTTCAAAATCCCCTTTTAAATTAGGAGAACGTTGATAAATATGCCCTTTATCTAAATGAGTATGAATATCCAGAAAACAAGGTAAAACAATACCTTTTTTTAAATCCTTACCCTCAGTTTTATCACTGGCCCGAATAATTTGTTTGATCTTTTCCCCTTCAATTTCAATATCACAAAGCACTAAACCTTCTTTTGTTTGTTGTTCAAATTTAACTGCAGTATTATCAATTAAATCTAAAGGAATATGAGCATTTTTTAACCAATATTTATTATTCATTATTATATCTATTTAATAATATTATATTTATTAATAGGCTAGAAACATTTTAAAATAGTAGTTCAATTTATTGAACGTTATCTAGTAGCCGTGGAATTTATTACACGGTGATATTTAATATAACTAGAAACATTTTAAAATAGTAGTAGTTCAATAAATTGAACTTTATCTAATAGCTGTGTAATTTATTACAAGATTTTAACTATTTAAAACTGCTTTTATTTCCTCTAATTTAGTGAATAATTTATCAGTATCCAATAAATTTATAACAGTATCAATGCCATCTTTTAAAGAAGATGAAAAACCACAACGCCAAAGATAAAACCCACCATTTAAGATAACACTATCAGATAAAATTGATTGTTGTCCTTGCAATAATTTGTTTACCTCTTGATAATAACTTTCATAATCCTTTAAGTCCACATCTTCACGACTCAAATTAAACTCTTCAGGATGAATTTTAAGATACTCATAACCCTCCTCCCTCTGAGTATTATTGACACAAATAATGGTAGTTTGTCCTAACTTTAAATCTGGGCTACCCTCTAAACCTTTAATGAGCGTAAATTGTTCTATTCCTCTTATTTTTAGAGCTTCCCTAATCATTTTTTCGGTGGGAGGATGGACAAAACCAGCTATCAAATGACTGTTGCCTGTGTAGGGTTGCCAGATTAATTCTAGGGTTGCTAGGGGAGGACGTTTACCAATTTCTTCTCGGTATTGTACCAGTTTATTTGCAAGGGGAAAATGTTCTGGTAAATAAAGGAAAGAAAAGTTAGTTTCTTCCAATAAATTTTGAGCTTTTTCGATGCTTAATTGAGTTAAATTTACTCCTAAGTTTTGCCAAATTTCAATGAGGGGTAATCCATATTTGGTGGGCATGGTTTTCCCTCCGTGCATCAATACTGGAATGTTATGACAAGCTAAAATAAGGGCTGTAATGGGTGATATGGGGGCAGTGCGCGATCGCCCGTCGTAGGGTATTCCCAGAATTGTGAGAGGATAAGAGATATGGGGTATAGTATTTAATTTTGCACCCAAGTCACTGTAAGCATCAAGCATTCCAGCTAATTCGATACCTGTGGGGCGTTTAATACGATGAGCAATCAGAAAAGCACCGATTTGGGCGGGGGTAGCTTCCCCTGTTAACATCATTGTGGCGGCTTGATGGGCTTCTTCTCTGGTTAAATTTTTGTGGGTATGCGCTCCACTACCAACCTTTTTTAATAATTCTCTGAATTCTGCGCTCATTATGATGGATTTAGTTAAAATTAGGGTTTGTCTATGGATAAGACAATGAATTTATTTTAATCTATTTAGGTAATTTTATTTAATTGTTGTAGGGCTGACTGAGCATAAATTTTGCTTTTTTCGTCCCCTATATTAACAATATTTATGAGAATATCAACCGATTCTTTAGCTTCCATCTGTTGCCATGTATAACAAAGATTTTGGATAATAAGATCTGATTTTTTTGCTAACTCATGGTTACGATAAAATTTTAAGGTTATTTTGGTAATAATTTCTTTTATTTTTGGTTTATTTATTCTACCTAAAATGGCTATTATTTCACAACATATTTCTTCAGAGACTAAATATAGTGCTTTTTCGAGGGCATAAAGACTGTAAGAAGTTTCTTGCCAAGCAAGGGCTTTGATGATGGTATCTTGAAGGGGAATGGGGGTATATGGCTTAATGAGGGTAGAAAAAAGGATGTCTGTGGTGAGTTGACTAGGAATATGACTCAAACAGATGGCTGATTGTTGACATACTGTTAAATCAATATCCTCAAGATAAGGGGAGATAACGTTAGTTAGTTGTAAGGGGGAATAATATTTACTTTTTCTAATTAACCCTATTAATGCTTCTTTCCTAATAGCTGAATTATAGTCGGTGAGGGCATTTTCTAGGATGGGAATAATGGAAGGGTTATCAAAGTTGCTCAAAGAGGCGATCGCACTTTGCCTAATTTGTACACTATCATCATTAACCACAGAAAGCAAAGGTCGAATAACTAAACCATGGGGAATTTGGGCTAATGCCTTAGTGGCGCAGAGACGATATTGGGGAGAATCAAGGAGAGAAGTTAAAATAGAAATAGCCCTTTCCCCTTGACTAGCAAGAATTTGAGTACCTAAAACTATTAAATCTTCATCCTCCGTAATACCCAATAACTCACTAATAATTAAAACAATTTCAGGATTATCTAATTGACTAATAATTTTAAGGGCAAACCAACGATATTCACTCTCCTGATGTTCATCGAGAATTACTCCTTTTAATGGCTCAATAACATCATCACCATATTTTACCAGAACCTTGGCGATCGCCCATCGCTCCTCAAAATCGCCATTTTCCAAAATCACCAGGGCAGAATGTAAAGAAAATGATTCGAGATTATCCAAAGGGATATTACGTTGTTGGGGTAAATACATTATCTTTTCGGCTTATGATACCATCTATTAACTACCCCAGTTTAAAAGAATTCACTCCCCTATTTAGTCATACATAATACATTTTATGTATTGTCATGCAATAAATACATTAGCAAAAAACAATATTTACATAAAACAAAACCCTTAAGGTTGGGTTAAAAAAAAGAAACCCAACAAAAAGACTCTAAGACAAATAAAAAGGATGGGGGGAAAAAATAAACCCCAAACCATAACCTTAACTTAATTTGAGAGCATTAACAGGCACATCATCCCAACTATTAACAGTGCGTAAAACAGCCTTCCAGCCTTGCTTTTGTTGATCATCCGTTAACTTTTCCTGCCAATCACGATGACAATCATCAGCCGCTTCCTTATTAACTCCAGCAATACAGGCTTGAACAATTCCACAACCGTCAATTTGTTCATTTACCCAAATAGTCATAAATAAAACCTCATTATTTCATCTGTCATACCTATATTGTAGATCCCAACCCGAAACAGAAACGATAAGTTAATTTTTTGTAAATTTTTTCTGGCACTGTTATTTTAACCTCAGTCGGTATTTGTCAGTATGGTAGGAGTGTAACATGGTATGTCCGTAAAGGTTGCAGGGGATGGGGAGTATGGAAGATGGGGAGTATGGGAGATGAGGAGTAAGAGTAAAATAGTTTAATTATTCATTGTCAATTGTCAATTGTCAATTATTCACGCCTTTACAAGAATATAAAATTTATCCAGAACTCAGATTATTTTATATTAAAAAAAATAAATCAAATATCATGACAAATAATCATAACCTCCCTTTCACCGCCGCCCACCAATGGGCAAAACTAATCCATAAAAAAGAAATTTCTCCCCTCGAATTAACCCAACTATACCTGCAACGCATTGATAACATAGATAGCCAACTAGGTAGCTTCGCCCATGTCGCCCACGATAGCGCCATCAAAGATGCCCATCTGAAAACAGAAATTCTCGGCAACACCAAAAACACCCAAGAATTACCCCCCTTTTTCGGGATTCCCACCGCCATCAAAGATTTATACTCCGTAAAAGGAATGCCCATAGGCTATGGAAATGGTTTTATCAAAGACAATATCAGCGAGTTTGACAGTGGCATTGTTACCAAAATCAAAGAAGCAGGGATGATTATTTTAGGTAAAACAACCACATCAGAATTAGGCTCATTGCCCTATATTGAGTCTCCTAGTGTTCCCCCTTGTCGCAACCCTTACAACGTCGAATATACCGCAGGGGGTTCTAGTGGAGGGGCAGCCGCGGCCGTGGCAGGGGGTTTAATTCCTGTAGTACATGGGTCAGATGGTGGTGGTTCAGTGCGTGGACCTGCTTTTTGTTGCGGTTTAGTAGGTTTAAAGCCTTCTCGGGGAAGAATCTCTAGCGCCCCTGTGGGAGATTACCTAGCAGGAATGGCAACCCATGGTTGTTTAAGTCGTAGTGTTATGGATGGGGCTATTTTGTTAGATATTCTATCAGGCTATGTTATGGGAGATCCTTACTGGTTGGAAAATCCTTCGGAGGGTTTTGCTTCTTTAGTGAAGAATAATCCTCCATCTTTGAAAATTGCTTTTGCCACGGAAATATTACCCTTTGGTAAAGCGGATGATTGTTTACAAAAACAGGTAAAGGATGTGGTGGATATTTTTGCTAATATGGGGCATCAGGTTTCTGAGGGTTGTCCTGATTTTTCTACTATTGTTGAACCTTTTAAGATTATTTGGCAAGGAAGTGTTGCCCAAGCTGATTTTCCTGAAACTATTCTTAATCCGATGAATCAATGGTTAAGGGAAACCGCACCTAGTTTGCGAGAATATTTAAATGCTGTTCACCGAGTGCAGGTGATTTCTCGTCAAATTGTGGCATTTTTTGCTGATTTTGATGCTCTGATTCTACCTACTTATCTCCAACCTCCTATTAAGGTGGGGCAATGGGCTAGTTTATCATCGGAGGCGACTTTAAATAATATCATTAATTGGATTGCTCCTTGTCCTCCTTTTAATGCTACGGGACAACCGGCGATCGCCCTTCCCACAGGATTTACAGATGAAGGTTTACCCGTCGGTATTCAAATTGTGGGAAAACCTAAGGATGAGATTACGTTACTTCAATTAGCTTATCAGTTAGAACAAATCAAACAATGGCAAAAATATCAACCTTCCATCCCCTTGTAATGAATTACAAGGCTAATAGTTTACCATTCAATGAATTGAACTAAATTATATTTAGGGATTTAGTATCACAGCGCCCATAGTTAAAATTTATACTAAATCCTGTTTCAATAATATACTAATTAGGGTGGGGAACAGGGAACGGGGAACAGGCAACAGAAAAAAGATAATAATTGTTTATTGTCAACTGTGGCAAGTGGATGATAGTAAATTTTACAAATCGGATTTGGTATTACTGGGAAGATCGATAATGTAAGAAGTATGAAGAACCAGTGTTCATTAATTCTTCTTCTAACATCTTTTTATAAATATTAGGTAAACTACGGGTGATGGAATTGCTTTCGATACCATAACCTAAACTTGTCCAAGTGGGGGAGAGTAATTCTAATACTGTGTTTATTTGTCCTTGTTCTAGGAGTTGAGTAATATCAGTGCCACCCCATGCGTTGGTATCCCTGAGCCAACTATATAATACTTTATCTTGGTAAATAGGCTCAAAACTGTAACTTTTGCGTAAAAACCCTGAAGGTTCGGGATGATAAAGGTTAGCTTTCTCGGCCCATGTGGTGTTCAAAAATTGGTATCTTCCCGCAGCGGTGGAGCATCTACCACGGTTTGGCCCGTTGGCAATGGTTACACATTGATTGGGGTGTTGTTTGAGATTATCTATATGACGGCCCCCATATAAGATGTGGTAAGGGCGATCGGAGTTTGCTTCTGAGGCGCTGATGGTGCGCATTAAAGCCCTAATATAAGGATTTCCCCCTTCCATTTCCAAGGGTTCTATGTCGTAATTTTGGGTAATATTAGAAATGATCTGTTGTCCTGCTCGTCTTATTTGTGGCTCTTTTTCCCTGAGCAACACTTTACCTACTCCCCATAAAATAAGTATTAAAATAAACGTCTTGAGAATATTTTTACTGATCATAAATATTTTATTGGGTTGGGAATTTGTCAGGTGTGTCATACAGTAGTTAATTTTTGCTCCATACTTTTTGTAACATAAATTTAAGATTTAGTGTAACAGTTCATACAGCAAAAAAAGAAATAACACCAAATATCATGACCATTGACATGAAAATCATATCAAATCCGATGGGTAAAATATATTCTCACTCCCCTTGCAATGGATTATATCAAGTTTGGATAATTCGTTATAAATAGATTGTACTTTTGCAGTTGCCCCACCGTGTAATGAATTACACGGCTAATAGTAGTTCGTTCAATTTATTGAACTATTCTACCTTTACGGACATATCATGTTACGTCCCTACCATACTGACAAACCCCAACCCGAGGTTAAAATATATTTTCTAACCACCCTGGTTTAGGGATTCGGTATCAGAGAGTAGGTATGATTTTTTTAAAGTCATTATCCCTACTTCTCATCATCCAAGAATTAACCGTTAATGCCTTGCCCGAAAAATTTAGGGGGTTGTTTCATGGTGTAAACCTCCGTTTCATTTTTAATAGCCTGACGAATATAACCGGGGGTATGTAACATTCCTAAAAGACTTATGCCATCAAAAGAGCGAAAATCGTTGGTCGTTTTCTGCTCGAGGAGACGATCAATTTTTTCAGGATTGGGCATGGTGTCAAAACTTTGCTCAGAAGCAATGGCAAAGCCCCAAGCTGAACCATAGGTACAAGTGGGGGTAAAATAAGAATGAACGTTACTAAAGACGGTTTTCAGGGTATTTACTAAACGTCCGTGGATGTGCAAATTAGCGGGGGCAACTGGCCCGGCTTGTATCACCACAATACCGTTATCCCGTAAACATCCTTTTAGTTGAGCGAAATATTCTTGGGTAAATAGTTGAAAAGAAGGACCTTCTTCGATAGGATCGGAAAGGTCGGAAATAATCACATCCCATTGAGCTTGACTATTATCCAAAACATTAAAAGCATCCCCGATCACTAATTCTAAACGAGGATCATCAAAAGAGCCTTGGTGCATTTCGGGTAAATGTTCCTTACAGGCTTCCACCACATCCCCATCAATATCTACCATCATTGCTTTTTTAACAGAAGTCCAGCGGAAAACTTCCCGGGTGGTTGCCCCTTCTCCACCTCCTAAAATGAGAACATTTTCAGGGTTAGGGTGAGCTATCATGGCAGGATGTACTAACGCTTCATGGTATAAAAATTCGTCTCCCGTGCAAGATTGCCATTTACCATCTAATACTAGGGCTTTGCCATAAACTCCACTTTCGACTATGGACATATCCTGATAGGGGGTTTTTTTATGGGCTAAGATGTTGGTGATTCCGTGAACATAAATGTCATAGGGGGTTATATATTCACTAATCCAAATGTCTGCGTTTACTTGAGATCCTGCCATAGTTTGTTTATTTTTCTGTTACTTTTGTTACCGTTCACATCGAAATCGACTAATCTTCTATAGTAACTTAAAATAAATTTTCAGGCTAGATATTAAAAACCCCCATCCATAGACAGGGGTTGTGAATATTTTACTTAACCAAAAAATTAATTAACGAACGCAACCTTGTAGGGTGTCAGCTTCGATGGGTTTGATGAAGTATAAACCGATGAATTGTACGGCGTTAGATGCAAAGATAGGTAGTTTGCGTAATAATTTGATAGGTGCGATCGCCTTTGAATCATCAATGGCTCTTAATTTCTCACAATTATCAAAACATTTTTCTAACTTGTTGTAGAATTTAGGATTTTCAATGTCAAGGATAACGGGGAAAACTCTACCAGCGGTTTGATTAGTTTTCTCGATGACTGTTTTATCATATTCCTTTGCATCTAAACCGATGGAGGCATAAAAGCCAGAGCGATGTAAGTCATTAAGATACATGGTAGCGAATACAGATAACAAGAAGAAACGACACCATAATTTTGCTTTCCAATCGTTGAGAAATTCTGGTTTAGCTTTTAAGACAGCATCGAAAAAGTCTCCGTGACGGTTTTCATCCTGACACCAATTTTCAAAAAATTTGAAGATGGGATAGATGCGACTTTCGGGATTTTGCTCGAGGTGACGATAAATGGTGATATAGCGCCAATAACCAATTTTTTCAGATAGGTAGGTAGCGTAGAAAATGAATTTAGGTTTAAAGAAGGTATAGTTACGACTTTTGGTCAAAAATCCAAGGTCAAGGGATAGGTTAAAATCTGTTAGGGCTTTGTTGAGGAAACCTGCATGACGGGCTTCATCACGAGACATGAGGTTAAAGCCTTCAGCCAAGAGGGGGTTGGTGTTTTTTAAACGTCTGCCTAATTCTTTGTATAGTAAAAATCCAGAAAATTCTGCGGTGCAGGAGCGTTCTAAAAATTCTACGAATAGGCGACGGGTTTCACCGTCAATGTGATCCCACGATTGTTCAAAGTCGGCGTTACGGACAAAGTGATGACGGTTATAATCTTGTTTAAATTCGGCGATAATTGCTCTTAATTCGTCTTCGTTAACGCTGATGTCCATTTTCGCCATCTCGTCAAAATCTGTGGTGTAAAAACGAGGGGTGAGGATGGTTTCTTTGGCTGGGGTTTTAATCCCAGGGCGTAGTTCTTCAAATTCTGGTTTTTGAACTGTTGTTACCATAATTTTTTGATTGAGACAGTATTTTTGAATTTATATGTAATATTTTAATTCCTTCCTCAGTTTAACAGACCTAGGACTATATATTTTCGTGAAGTTTATTAATACTTGTTACAAAAATATTAACTTTTTTATCTTTTTTCTTGACTTCTATTAATTTTTATGGATAAACGATAAATAATTGGGCATTGCACGGATTATGGTATGAAATATAGTTGAATTACGCTAAAAACCAAGATTTCTAAATATTATAACCGTTCCCTATTCGCTTTCTCAACGAGAAATCATACCTAAAATCAGTAAAGCTAATAATGGATAATTGGAACAATGGTTAGATGGGTTTGATATAGGCGATCGCACTTAACCAAATTAAAGTTTTTTCTCTACCTTCCTCAAGAATGCAGATACAATTTTCATCTTGCCAGAGGATTTGTCCTTCCGTGCTTTGACTGGTGATTAAACCGATTTGGATGTTGGTTTTATCTTTTATAAATGCTTGGATTTGACGTACACTAGGAAGACCAGTATTAAATGTAGGCATCTTTTTTTATCTACTTGAGCGAAAAAATAATTATGCAGTTTAGCAAATATCACGGATTAGGTAATGACTTTATTTTGATCGATAATCGTCAATCTGATCAACCCCTCGTTACGCCCACAGAAGCAGTGAAAATGTGCGATCGCCACTTCGGCATCGGCGCCGATGGGGTAATTTTCGTTTTACCGCCCCAGAATAATTGTCAATATACCATGAGAATCTTTAACTCTGATGGTTCAGAACCTGAAATGTGCGGTAATGGGATTCGTTGTTTTGCCCAATTTGTCACGGAATTAGAAGGAAAAGAGGAAGTAGGTAGAACATATCCTATTCACACTTTAGCAGGTACTATTACCCCTACCATCAAGGGTGAGGGTATGATTCGAGTAGATATGGGAGAGCCTGAGTTAAACCCCGCCAAAATCCCCACCACCCTCAACCAAGGGGGAGAAAAGGTGGTTAAGGAATCTTTAACCGTAGGAGATAAGGAATATCAAGTATCCTGTGTGAGTATGGGTAATCCCCATTGTTTGGTATTTGTGGATAGGGTAGCGGATATAGATTTGGAAAAAATTGGCCTTTTATTTGAAACCCACGCAGTTTTTCCCCAAAAAACCAATACGGAATTTATTGAAGTAGTACGCCCTGATTATGTCAAAATGAGAGTATGGGAAAGGGGGGCAGGAATTACCCTCGCCTGTGGTACGGGAGCTTGTGCCACGGTGGTAGCTGGGGTTTTAAATGGTAAGTGCGATCGCACCTGCACTGTAGAATTACCAGGGGGATGCTTGGAAATTGAATGGAATGAAGAGGATAACCATGTATATATGACAGGGCCTGCATTGAAAGTATTTTCAGGCAATATGTAACCCCAATTCGGGATAACACAATTGTTCATTGTCAATTGTCCATTGTCCATTATCAATTACTCCTCTAGGGTTTTTCGGGCGCGGCGAATCAACTCCTCAGGGCTTAATTCTGCCACAAATTCTCGAAAAGCCTCCATTTCTTTCTCATCGGCTTCCCTATCCACAGGAATGGAGGCATCTAAAACCACCTCTTCCATTACCCAAATGGGGCAACCTTCCCTCACGGCGATGGCAATGGCATCACTGGGGCGACAATCGATGTTTTTTTCCTTCTTACCCATTTTTGTACAGAGAAGGGCATAAAAGGTGTTATCCTCAAGGGCATTAATTACCACTCGATCTAGTTTAATATTCCAAGTATGGAACATATTTAACATTAAATCATGGGTAAGGGGGCGGGGGGTTGGTTGTTGCTCCAGGGCTGCAATGATTGATCTGGCTTGATCTTGACCGATGTAGATAGGCAAAGCACGGCGCTCGGTAGCGTCTTTTAGTAGTACGATGGGGCTACGACTTACTGCATCAAGGGCGATCGCCGCTACTTTCATTTCAATCATTTATATTATCTCACTATAACAATATGGGTTGTGAACCATGACCTCCCCGTATGAGGTTGTTATCATCCTACCACAGTTTTTTGATTTTATAACCAGATTTTTTTTAATTTTATTGTTTTAAATAAACTTTTATAACCATTTTTATTGATTCTTTTTTTAGTAATTATAATAACTATGATTAATTTAATTAATTGTCGTATCATTGGTGAATCTACCTTAAAAAATATCACCATTAATAACCATAAAATTACCCATATTAGTAAGAGTGAAGAACAAAGCCAAACAGAACAGACCATTTTAAACTATATCGATATGGAGGGAGATTATATTTCCCTTGGTGGCTTAGATCTACAAATTAACGGCGGACTGGGTTTAGCATTTCCCGATTTAGCATTAAATGATTTAGAAAAACTCCACCAAATTTGTGCCTATTTATGGTCAGTGGGAGTAGATGAATTTATGCCAACTATTGTGACAACTTCGGTAGAAAAAATTCATCAATCTTTAGAAGTAATTAAAGTATTTAAACAGTCTAAAAAAAAGGATAATGAAGCAGAAATATTAGGAGTTCACCTAGAAGGCCCATTTTTAAATAAAGATAAAAAAGGAGCTCATCCCGAAGAATATTTATTATCTTTAAATTTAGAAAACGTAAAAAAAGTTTTCAATAATTATGAAAACATCATCAAAATTATTACTCTTGCTCCAGAATTAGACACCCAAGGGGATGTAATTCCCTATTTAACTGATTTGGGGGTGATTGTTAGTTTGGGACACTCTATGGCGACGGCAAAGGAGGCAAAACGAGCTTTTGAGCAAGGGGCATCTATGGTAACCCACGCTTTTAATGCTATGCCCAGTTTACACCACCGAGAACCAGGGATGTTAGGAGAGGCGATCGCCCGTAGCGGTGTTTATTGCGGTTTGATTGCTGATGGTAAACATGTTTCACCCACCATGTTAAAAGTCATTTTACAAGCCAGTAACTATGATGCAGGGATATTTTTAGTTAGTGATGCCCTTGCACCCATCGGCTTAGATGATGGCATATACCCTTGGGATGAACGTACTATAGAGGTAAAAAATGGTACCGCTACCCTTCCCGATGGCACGTTATCGGGTACAACCCTACCTCTATTCGTTGGCGCTCAAAATTTAATAAATTGGGACATTTGTACTGTTGAAAGGGCGATCGGCCTTGTTACTGATGCACCCCGAAAAGCCATGAAAATGCCAACCCTCACAGTGGGGCAAAAAGCGAATTTAATCCGATGGCATCATTACCCAGAAACGAAACAACTAACTTGGGAGAGAATTTTAATTAATAATAGTCTCAGTTAGAGATTTATCAGTATGCTTCAGCGCCCCTTGCAACATCCATGAGTTTAATTCATTAAACTAAAAATCCGTAGCCTCGGAATTCATTACGAGGCGGTATTAAACGATAGTCGATTATTACCATTATCCCACCATGAAATAAATTTCATGGCTAATGATTTCACGTTCAATAAATTGAACTAAGAGAATCATCACACCAACCGGCGCCCCTTACAACATCCAGCGCACCCTACCTCTTCATAATCGCCCCTTAACACCAAATCCCATCTAAACACCACCTGCCTTGCAATGAATTACAAGGCTAACGGTTTATCGTTCAATGAATTGAACTAAGGTATATTTTTATTGAGTATATCATCACCTTTCTACGGCTCTAAGCAATCTGTTAAGATGATCGGAGTATACTCTATGAAAAACAATGAGAATATAGATGAAAAATGAAAAAATTAATCAAATTAACCATTGAAAAATTAGTGGAAAAAGAAGAAGAATATTTCATCGCCACCAGTGAAGATTTACAAGGATTAGTGGCAGAAGGAAAAACTATTGCAGAAGTCATTGAAATTGCACAAGATGTGGCAGAAATTCTCTGGGAATTAGAAAAAGAACATAATCATATTAACTCAAATATTCAAGATTTTCCTTCTACATTTGAATATCCTTTAATTTTGGAGGTTTGATGGGTAGATTATCGGGTTTTTCTTACTTACAAGTAACCAAAAAAATGAAAAAACTAGGATTTCAGTTTTATCGAAGTGCAAAAGGAGATCATGAAATTTGGTTTAATCCAGAAACTAAAGCTAGAACAACTATTCCTCATCATCGAGAATTAAAAGAAGGTACTTTAAGAAATATATTAAAACAAGCAAATATTGATGTTGATACATTTCTTAATAGTTAACCTAAACAAATACCTAGCGCACTCTACCTCTCTATAATCGCCCCTTACAACAAACAGCGCACTTTAACCAAAAAATTGCATTCCTAATTCCTAAACAACATTAGTAATTGTTGAGGTGTCAGAATAGTGATGGTAGTATTTTGTGGATAATCTGTGGGATTACGAGTGAGGATAGCATCTAAATGATTCCAAAGTGCAGTATGATACTGTACATCATCTTCAAAATCTTTGTAGTGTTCTAATAAGGCTTGTTTTACAATTGTTTCATCTACGGTAGTAACTTTGCAAATAGTCAATAATTGTTGTAAAAACATTAATGTCCATTCTTTTCCTCTTGGTTTTTTAAAATGTAAAACATATCTGTAAAAGTTGTGGCACTAATATACGCCTCTAATTTTTCTTGCTCTATCAGACTAAAAATAAGATCCGCATCATCATAAAATGGCTGACGTATCAAAGCATAATCAATGATAATGTTAGTATCTATTTGAATTTTCACAGGTTATATTTTTCCTTAAAGTAGTCTTCTTTAGCTTGATCAATGTCAAAACTTTGGGGAATTGGTTTAACTTGTTGTAGTAGGCTTTGAAAAGTTTTTGTACGATATTTAATATTATTTTGTGTCTCTTGTGCTATGGTTTGACTCAATTTTATTTGCTCCGATGTGAGTAATTTTCTGACAAGATTTAATATATCTTCAAAAGTAAAATTAGAGTCCTTTATTTGTGATTTCATATTATTAAATTATATTGGTAAACAATTCTATTTTACTTCTACATGAACCCAACCAGCGCACTTTAAACCCACCCAGCGCACTCTACAACATCCATGAGTTTAATTCATTAAACGAAAAATCCGTAGCCTCGGAATTCATTACGAGGCGGTATTAAACGATAGTCGATTATTATCATTATCTCACCATCAAATAAATTTCATGGCTAATGGTTTCACGTTCAATAAATTGAACTACGATAATCATAAAACCCCAGCGCACCTTACCTCTTCATAATCGCCCTTAACCCCAAATCCGATCTAAAAATCATATCACTATCCGCCTTGCAATGAATTACAAGGCTAATGGTTTCACGTTCAATAAATTGAACTATGATAATCATAAAACCCCCGGCGCACCTTAAATAAAAAACGCCCCCTTACTAAGGGGGATATAGGGGGATCAAACCCAGCGCACCTTACTTTAAGCAACAATTTTTTGAAACGAAAAATGCTCATCGTCTGATAGTCGTTCAGAGAACTTTAACCAATTTAGTATGGCTTTTAAAATAATCGCACCATAACACTCAAAAATCGCCCCGAAGGGGCGATTAATTAAATTTAATTATTGGATGCTTCTACTCTTTCATATCCTTGAATAGAGCCAATACGAACAGAGGTAGGATCTGTTTTGAAAAGTTCTAAATATTCAAAGTTTTCGGCAACTAAAGAAGGATTCATCGTACTATTACCGCCACCACGAACGTTAATCGTTTCAGCCCAAATAGGTCCTGTATGAGTTCCGTTGCCACCACCGTTAATTCTAAACTCAGACTTGGGGGCAAAAATGAAACCAGATGAAGTTAAATTACCTCTTGTTAAAACATCTCCAGATGCGACATAGTATTGAATATGTTTCCATTGATCAGCATTGGATAGGGTAGAACTTCCTCCAAAATTTAAACCATCATTACTATAAACAATTACCCTACCTGGATTATCATTCATACCCGTTGCTTGAATTGTGGGAACTGCTACATCAGAATAAATAGTAACGGTTTTATTCCCACTCACATCTACTGAAATGGAAGAACCACAACCGCCAGTATATTCATAGGAAGATGAACCTGTGGGATTTAATGTACACTTTCCACTTGTGATAGTATCTAAACTATCAGGAATATCAAATTTATCTTGGTTATTTAGTGCTAATGGTAAAGGAGGGAAAAGTTTATTAAATTCTACATGATCTCCATTATGCTTAAATGCTCCGCTTGGGGGTTTAGTCCAAGGAACACCATTAACACAATCAGAAGAATCAAGAATATCTGAGTTAATAGTTTGATTACCACCTCCGCTGACGCTAAAGTTTTGAGCCCAAAGGCCAGGTGCGTCAGGAAGTTCGCTTGAGGGAAATCCTCCAAGATTTACTTGTCCAGGCTCTGGTGGTATGACGGCAAACTTAACTTGTATTCTAGCTTTAGAGTCTTTTGATTTTCCTTCAACAGTTAAGGTCCCTGTTTCTTCGCTATCATCAAACTGATAACTAATTAATTCAAATTGTTTTTCGTTTGATTGTTCAGACTCAATACCTTCTTCAGACTCTGAATTCGGCACAGAAATCAATGCTGTAATTGTTGATAGATCATCTTCTGTTAGTTGTGGAATAGAGTTTTCACTGTCTGTATTATTCTGTCCTAAGGGGGTACAGGAAGCCCCTGTTGTACTGGATTCAGAAGGTTGTTGAGTGTTGTTATTGGAAGGTTCTTCCTTGTTTTTATTATTTCCTTTACCCGCAGGAGGTCCAGCTATTAAAAAACTATTGGGTAGTTTTGCCATTACACTATTGCCGTTGGTATCTAAGTCCCATATAGATACATCACTAACAATCAGATTGTAACGACCTATATTTTTTGCTGTGTTACTATCAGATGCAAATCTTTCTGCTAATCTTTGATTTAATTGATCTATGGTAGTCTGCCCTGTGGCTAAATCTTCCCAATCTTCTTTACTAAAAAGTGCTAGAGTTGGATTCTCTACCAACATTGCTTGAACTGTAGCTATTCCTGCTTCTGCTTGAGCAACTGCTTGTGCCGTTTGCTCTTGAGCTACCACATTAGTTTTATTCTGGCTAGAAGTGGCGATCGCCATGGTTGTCCCTGCAATCATCAGCGCCCCTAGCCCAACACCTACTGCAAGGGTAGAGCCTTTTTGAGAGCTATTTTGTAACACAGAAAGGAGGTTAAACTTGAAGTTTGCTCCGAAGCTATCTTGTTTTGATGTTTTATTTTTGTGTGACATAATATTTACCCGTCCCCTTTTTTTACAGTAAGTGTAATTTTAGTAATCTTGTAATTCTAATATTTTCAATTTTTATGCCCTTAATGATGATCCACTATCGCTGTGTTTTTCTTATCACCCGTCGAGCTGTTTAAACTTTGTTTATGAATATATTTTTACCTACACTATTAATGTACCAAAAAACTTACTAATTAATAACAGTAAATATACGTAATCTTTCTATGTGTTTCGAATAAATGCTAAGTATTTGTAAGGATATGACAGTTTATGTGGAGGATAATATAATAGGATGTATTGTTAATTTACTTATTCAAAGTTTAACTCACCTAAGACAGTAATGGCTAAAAATTATTTAATTTCTTCGATGAAGTAGTTGATTAATATGACCATAAAAAAAGGGTTTATCTTAAACAAATATCTATACTTAAGGTTTTTTGATATCCAAAGTAAAATATTTTTTTGCTAAGATAAGAACCCCATAATATGATGTTTACTAACTTAAAATTGATCCATGACAATGGCATTGGCTTTCCTGGAGGCGATCGCCCTTTGCAAACAATCCTGAGCCACATCGATTAAAGTGCTAGAATGAATGGCCTGGGTAGGAATGCCCGTGGCTAAACCAAAACTAAAGGTAATATATTCACTAATAGAGGAGAAATGATGGGGAATCTGGAGAGCCATAATATGTTCCCCGATTACTTGGGCAACCCTTTCTGCACCCATGGCATCGGTACTAGGTAATAGTACAGCGAAAGTATCTTGATCAAATTCTGCCACTAAATCCCCTGCTCTTTTGGCAGTATCTTTAACATCTTCAGTAATTATACGGAGACAACTATCAATAATTTCTTTTTCATGGTTCTTTTTATAGGACTGAAAGTCATTAATTTTTGCTAAGATAACCGAAATATTTGTTCCTTCTGTGTCAGAAAAAGAGGTTCTTTGTCGAGAAGCCCTTAACCATTCTTTTTGTAACATTTCTTCAAAATATTTACGATGGGGAATAAGATTTAACTGTCCTTCATGGGAATTTCTTTGAATAGTTAAATGATGTTTTTCGACTATTTCTTGTAATCGTTGATAGTGAGGGATAATTTTATGTAACCGATTGGTCGTTTCTCGTAAATTATCTTTTAGGTCTTTAATAAGTAGTTGTTGATTGAGACGATGAATAACTTCTCTTTTTATGAAGGGATAATTAATATAGTCGTCCGCCCCTGCGTCAAAGTTTTGTTCAATATTAAAATAACGATCATCTCGATTGATAATGATAATGGGGATGTTTTTACCCTTATCTAAGAGTTTAATTTTTTTACAAACGAGATAGCAGTTAAGATCTGTTATGGTGCTACTAATTAGGATTAGATCAGGATCTTGTAGTTGGACTAAATCTAGTAAGTCAGACTCGTTGTTAACATCGATAAAAGAATGATTTGACTGGGTGATTAGTTCTCTAAAAAAACTTATTTGCTCCTCTAAATCATCTAAGATAATTATACTTTTCTTCATAGATTTATTAAATATTAATTAAAATCCAATTAACTTTTACTATCAAAATTTAAAATCTCGGTAATAATAAAAATGATACTAACAATCTGATTAATTATTCCGATTACTTATGAAACCTTTACTAAAAGCAAGACTTAATGACAATAACCTTTCGGCGGAAAACACTAGCACTCAAAGACAATTAGAAATTAGTGTTCAGGCGGTGAAAGATTCTTCTTTAAATCGTTTACCTCTTAATTTATGTATTATTTTGGATCATAGCGGTTCAATGGTGGGTAAACCGTTAGAAAATGTAAAACAAGCGGCGATCGCCCTTATCGAGAAATTAAACCAAGAAGATCGAGTTTCGGTGGTGGGTTTTAACCATCAAGCGACAGTGGTAGTCAATAGTCAACCCGTTGCCGATTTAGAAACCATCAAAACCCAAATCAACCAACTACGTGCCGATGGAGGCACAGCCATTGATGAGGGCATGAAACTAGGAATCCAACAAATTAATTTAGGAAAAGAAAATCGAGTTTCTCAAATTTTACTCCTTACCGATGGGGAAAATGAGCATGGTAGTAATGAAAAATGTTTAAAACTTGCCAAAATGTCTTCGGAATATAATATTACCCTCAATGCCATGGGCTTCGGTAATAATTGGAATCAAAAAGTATTAGAGGCCATTAGTGATTGTGCCAATGGTACTTTAACCCATATTGAATTTGCTGAACAAGCCAAAGATGAATTTCAAAAACTGTTAACCCGCATGGAGTCGGTGGGTTTAACCAATGCTTTCTTGATTATGGAATTAGGGGAAGATGTACGCATGGCAGAATTAAAACCCATGGCCCAAGTAGCCCCCGAAACCGTGGAATTAGAACCCCAACGGGAAGATGATTACACTAATAAATATACCGTGCGTTTAGGGGATTTAATGACCACAGAAAGGATTATTTTAACTAATCTTTATCTCGGTAAACTTTCCCTTGGTTCACAGGCGATCGCCAAGATTAAGGTACAATATGACGACATAAAAGGGCAAACCATGACCTCCGAGGAAATTCCCGTTAATATTCAAGTACAAGCCCAATATCAACCCCAAAACGATGCAGAAATTCAAAAATCATTACTTACCCTAGCTAAATATCGCCAAACCCGCCTAGCCCAAGAAAAAATTGAACAGGGAGACAATAAAGGTGCGGCTACCCTGCTCCAAAATGCCGCTAAAACCGCTTTGCAACTAGGGGATCAAAGTGGTGCAACCGTGCTACAAACCAGCGCTACCCGTTTACAAACAGGGCAGAAGTTGTCGGAGTCTGAGAAGAAAAAAACTCAGATGGCAGCGAAAACAACCTTACAATTATAATTTTTTTTACCCCATACCTTTTAAAAGATGAATCAATCTAACCTTCGGCAACAGGTACAAAATTTCGTAGCGGAATGGTTTAACCGTAAAAAAGTTCGGGCGCTTTGGCGCTGGCTTAAATTATCCGTAAATCGTATTTTACCCCGTGTTTCTGCTACCCGCATCGCTAAGTTACATCAAGAGTTAACCAGTGATTCTCGTTGGGGGGTTGACTATATTTTATGTACCATTGCTTCTTGTCTAATTGCTTCTTTTGGGTTACTTAGTAATAGTGCAGCGGTGATTATTGGGGCGATGATTGTTGCCCCGTTGATGTTACCTTTACGGGGGTTAGCTTTTTCTGCTTGTGAGGGAGATTATCGACTATTTGAAAAGTCTATTCTTTCTTTGGTGGGGGCTACTTTTTTAGCTCTTTTATTGTCTTGGTTTATTGCGGTGGTGGTGGCTTTACCCGATGTGGGTTCGGAAATTGTGGCTCGAACTGAGCCTACCCTCATTGATTTGGGTATTGCCATTAGTGCAGGGTTAATTAGTGGTTTTGGTAAGGTGCGATCGGGGATTAGTGATACTTTGGCAGGAACTGCGATCGCCGTTGCCCTCATGCCTCCTTTATGTGTGGTGGGAATATCCCTTGCTTCGGGTTTGTATGGTTATGCCACAGGGGCTTTCTTATTATATATTACTAATTTATTAGGTATTACCCTTGCTTGTATGGTGGCTTTTATACTTTCAGGCTACACTAAAGCCACAAAAGCCCTTGGATGGGCAAGTATTACCACTGCTTTTTTAGTTATCCCCCTAGGGGCTAGTTTTTTTCAGTTAATTCAACAACAACAAATAGAGAAAGAAATTAACCGTCAGTTAGCCAATGAAACCATTACGGTGGGGCAAGATGTAGAAGCGGTTAAGGTGGGCATTATCTGGACACAAAAACCACCTCTTATTAATGTAACAATGCAAACAGACAAGGAAATTACCCCCCGACAAGTGGAGTTGGTGCGAGATTATGTTAGCGTGAGGATGAATCGGGATTTTGAGTTAGTTTTTTATATTGTCCCCGTGAAAAGGGTTACGAGGGAGGTTGAGGCAGATTTTCCCGTAAATAACTCTAACGTTTTTGAAGATTTTGACCAAAATTCTAATTTTTCTATTCCTCAGGGTAATAATAGCCCCAGATTTAGAGTCGAAGGAGAATAGCACCTAGTAAATCAGCCCTGTTTAAATACCGTGGCTTTTACCTAATACCCAATGACGACGGAAAAAACGATATAACGATGATTCCTCAAGGGATAAATAAATAGGGCGTCCATGGGGGCAAGTATGGGGGTTTCTGGTCATTTTCCATCTATCTACGATGTCTTGCATTTGTTCTATGGTCAATTTTGTACCGTTACGAATGGCACTACGACAGGCAACGGCCACCATGGCATTATCGACATTTCCTCCCCAGCTTAACTCCATCAACGCATCTGCCATATCATTCCTTTGGGCTAACATTTGAGGTATGTTACGCACTGCCCATAGATTTTCGCCAAAACTTTCTATATCTAGTTGAAGATGGGTTAATTGTTCGATTTGTTTGGACAACAGATTTTCAAGGATGATGGGTTGAGAAAGGGGCATTAATTGCCAGTTATCTTGTAATTGTTCGTATAGTATCCTTTCGTGGGCAATGTGTTGTTCTATTAACCACATTCCTTGATCATGTTCAGCGATAATATAAGTATTTCTCGATTGGGCGATTACTTGTAAGTTGATTAAACCGAGACTTTCTTTTTTATCAATTTTTTTGGGTTTTTCTTCTATGTGATAAAGGGCTTTATTTTCTGCTACTTTTAGGATGTTTTCTACCCTTGAATTGGGAATTTTTTGATTTATATTATTATCGGTAATTTTAAAAATATTGTTAATAGCTGATATGATTTGTTCTTGCCAAAAATCGAGGTTATGTAAATAAATTTCTGCCTTAGCAGGGTGTCGATTCCAGTCTATTTGTCGGGGGGAAGTTTTGAGGTGTAAAAAGATTACGGGAAAACGATCGCGCCCTAGGGTACGATGAAAAGCGGAATAGATGGATGATTCTAATTCAGGGGATTTGATAACCCTACCATTCAATCCTATTTTGACCCAATCAGGACGGGGGCGAGAAAGGCGATCGGGTAATCCTAAGACTAAATCAAGGTGTGATAAACTATTTTCCTCGGGAGTATTGATGGTTATTTGTTGGGAAGTTAAATCATGATATTTAATAGTTTTAGATAGTTGAGAAAGAATTTTTTTTATTTCATTATCACCATGGATATAAAGGGTTAATTTATCATCTACAAATAGTTGCCAAGTTACCTGAGGATGACATAAAGAAAGTTGTCCGATGAGGGTTTGAATTTGTTTTATTTGTTGTTTAAAAGGGGGATTGGCTTGGCGACGCAGGGGAATATTTTTAAATAAGTTTTCCACCGTAATAATAGTTCCGGGGGCGATCGCCACGGGATTTATGGTACTACAATGATTATCATGGCAACAAATTTCATAACCACAATCATCCGCCACCCGACTAACAATTTTCACATCCGCCAATTGAGCAATACTATGTAAAGCCTCCCCCCGAAAACCAAGGGTATTAATACGATGTAAGTCGTTATAATCCTTAATTTTACTGGTAGTATGGGCTTGGGTACACAAAAAAAGATCATCCCTATCCATACCCCTACCATTATCCGCCACCTGCACCCGCCACAAAGAAGGCTGAATCGAAATCACAATACGCCCTGCCCCAGCATCCAAACTATTTTCTGCCAACTCCCTTACCACCGCACTCAGAGAGTCTATTACCTCCCCCGCAGCAATAAGTTTAATGACATCTATCGGAAGTTTTTGAATTAACATCACTCAACAATTAACAATGAAAAATTTAACCTCATAGAAAATCTTTATTGATTGTGTTTAATAATCTTTAACACGAAGTTTAAATGAAAAAAAATAAACTTTCCTCATAATTTGAAGACTACAAAGAGCAAAACCAAGCTCTTTTTTTATCACTAATCATTCAAACTTAATACAAACTCTTGCTTTTAACTTCTTGCTCCCCATTTTTTACTTTAACTTGGTATATTTATTTTAGTAATCATCCACATATAAAAGAATATGGCAGGTAAAATCAAAAAAGGATCCTTTGTAAAAGCAATCAAAGAAAAATTAGAAAACAGTCTCGAAGCCAAAGCCAGTGATAGCCGTTTTCCTAGCTACATATTTGAGAGTAAAGGAGAAATCCTTGACTTAAACGATGAATATGCCCTAGTCAAATTTTACACCCCTACCCCCAATGTTTGGTTTCGTCTCGATCATTTAGAAGTCATCGAATAAAAACCTACCATGGCAGAATCCATTTACCTCTCATCCTGTAACAAACTCGCCAAAGTATCCATTATTGGAGCGGGAAACGTAGGGCGCACCCTTTCCCAACGACTAATAGAAAGAAACTTAGCTGATGTCTGTCTTTTGGATATTGTGGAAGGTTTACCCCAAGGCATCGCCCTTGATTTAACAGAAGCTCAGGGGTTACAATCCCATCACTGCGAGATCATGGGTACTAACGATTATGCAGATACCAAAGATTCAGATATTGTAGTAATTACCGCAGGGGTTGCCCGAAAACCTGGAATGAGTCGAGATGATTTATTAAAAATCAATGCCAAAATCGTCACTGAAGCCACTCAAAAATCCCTCCATTACTCTCCCGATGCCATTTATTTAGTCGTTACCAACCCTTTAGATGTAATGACTTATTTGGTGTGGAAAACCAGCGGTTTGCCCCATGAAAGGGTTATGGGCATGGCAGGGGTGTTGGATTCTGCAAGGTTAGAAACTTTTATTGCCTTTGAATTGGGGGTATCTATTCACGATGTGCAGGGGATGGTATTAGGAGGGCATGGGGATTTAATGTTACCAATTCCCCGTTATTGTACCGTTAGCGGTATTCCTATTACGGAGTTATTATCACCCGAAACCATTGATAAGTTAATCCAGCGCACCCGGGATGGGGGAGCGGAAATTGTCCGTTTACTCAAGACGGGTAGTGCTTATTATGCCCCTGCCTCTTCGGCTTGTTATATGATTGAGTCGATTTTGTTTAATCAATCTCGGTTGCTGACGGCGGCGGCTTATGTGCAGGGAGAATATGGTTTGAATGATTTATTTTTGGGTGTACCTTGTCGCCTTGGTAGTAACGGAATCGAGCAGATTTTAGAGATTAAGTTAACGACGGAGGAAAGGGAAATCTTACAAAAATCGGCGAAGGCAGTGCGTAGTAGTATTAATATGGCTTTGAGTAAGTAAATTATTATGCCCATGGGGAGGGAAGTAGTATATTTTTCCCTTAAGGTACTAAACACAATACATCCCTAGATTTTTTTTATGATTGAGAGGATTTTCTAATTATGCCTCTGCTTCAATTTGTAAAAATAATAGTGCCATGGCTACTGCGGGCATAACTAAACCTACAGCGGGAACTAAAATGGATGGTAAGAAAGAAGCTGCGTATTCTCCAAGCATGATTGTTATTATCCTTATGCTAAACAATAAAATTAACTACCATGGATATTACAGCGAACCTAGGCAAAAATTGACGAAATATAAAGATTCTTAACAAAAAAACTTCGAGAATCAAATCTCAAGTTAAAGTAAGCTACAAACAATAATTTTTTGTGAAAAAACTATAAGGAGATCGAATAAAAGTCCATGAGTACTAACGTAGTTCATTCTGGTGGCGATCCTCAAGTAGGAAATCTTAGCACTCCTATTAACGGATCTGGTTTTACAAAAGCATTTATTAATGGTTTACCTGCTTATCGCAAGGGTTTGTCCCCTAACCGTCGTGGCTTAGAAATTGGCATGGCCCATGGTTATTTCCTCTATGGACCTTTTGCTTTATTAGGGCCTTTAAGAGATACTGATTTTGGTGCGCAAGCTGGTTTGTTGGCAACCATTGGCTTAGTTGCTATTTTAACAATTTGTTTGTCTATTTATAGTGCTGTAGGGGTTGGTAAACCTACTGAAACTCTTACCACTCCTCAAGTTCCCGCTGAATTAGCAACCAAAGAAGGTTGGAGCGAGTTTGCTTCTGGTTTCCTTCTCGGTGCTTCTGGTGGTGCTTTTTTTGCTTTTTTCCTCTGTCAAACTACTTATTTACAGCCTTTAATTGAAGCGGCCAAAAATGTTTGGTAAGTGAGGAATATTTTCTTAACTATCGGCAAAATTATATAAAAATCATTGGCAAGGGGATTTTTTCCTCTTGCTTTTTTTATAACTCTTTGAGGGCTTCTTCTAAACTTTGGGTTAAGTTAATGCTATTACGTCTAGGATTTTGAGAAGAAATATGATAATCTTTGACTATTAAGGGTTTACCAATGTTAATGGTTACACTAGCTCCCTTTCTAGGTATTTCTTGATCGTAGCTAACTCTGACGGGTAAGAGTTTTATTTGTACTTCTGGTTTTACTTCTTCAGTGTCGAGGGCAATTTTTGCGACTCCTCTTTTTAGGGATTGTACTTCTTGGGTGCGGAAAATTCCGCCTTCGGGGAAGATAACGACCATTTCCCCTTGGGATAGTAACTCAAAACTATGGTTTAGGCTTTCGATGCCGGGGTGTTCGGTGTTAACGGGAAATCCTCCTAATCGACGGATAAACCAACCTTGAATGCCTTTCATTTCGTTAGCGGATACCATAAAATGAAGATCTCTACCGCTAGATAGTCTTCCTACGGCGTAGGGTACGACAAGGGCATCCCACCTAGAGCGGTGGGTGGGGGCGACAATTACCGCACCGTTGCGGGGAATGTTTTCTTGTCCTGTAATGGTTATATTTTTGAAGAATAGAGGGAGAATGGTTGTTTTGCCGAGAAAGTAAGCGATTTTACTTAACCATGGGGCTATTTCTGAGGTAATTTGGGAGGAATGATTATGGCTAGGGGAGTGGGTTTGTTTTTGTTCACTAATCATTATTATTTTGATGATTTTGATTGGTTGTTATTTCTAGGTTAAAAGTTATAGTTATTTATTTGAGGATGATAATGACAGTTTTTTGAGTGTCTTTTTAAGGGTTGGTATGGCATATTTAATGGTGGTGAATATGATCATCATGGATAACATTAAGAAACCCATGGTTAATGGATAAATATTTAATGTCCACAAAATTATGAGGATTATTCCTAGTAATGCTCCTAATAATTCCCCTATTCTTTTATTTATTGTCCATGGATAAATGATAACTTCTTGGTTGACGATACTAATTTTTATTTTTGCTAAGCTGTTGAACCATAGTTGACTTAATAATATTATAGTTGCTCCAATATTTATGTAATAATACATCCAATAAAATCCTATGATTTCAAGGGCGATCGTTATACATAAAACAAAAAAATAAAAGGAAATATGTTTATTCTTATAATCTTGTGTTGCGATAAAATAATTGTTTAAATCAACAATAGCCATTCGACATTGTTCTAAACAAAATAGAAAAAGACCACCGCTAAAAAAACGGTAAGATAAATTATTCTCCACTAAAGCTCCCATTAATAAGTTTAGGGCTGGAGGAAAAAAAAGTAAGGAAATAGTAACTTTAATTAATAATATCTTCACCCAATAAAAGATAAAATATTGTTTAAACAGCATCTAATCTATCACACCACAGATAAAAAATGAATTTAGATACAATTATCCATAATCCTCCTACGGGGCAAGAAATTAAATATATTTTTGTTTTATTGCATGGTTGGGGGGCAAATTATCATGATTTATCGTCTTTACCTCCTCTATTAGATTTGCCCCATTGTCAATATATTTTTCCTAATGCACCATATCCCCATCCCCATGTATCTGAAGGTAGAGCTTGGTATGCCTTGGAAAACAATAACGAAGGTATTAAGGAAAGCGTTGATACTTTTTATCGTTGGTTAATAACCTTGGAGGATAAAACTAATATACCTCTGAGTAAAACTATTGTGGGAGGTTTTTCCCAAGGGGGAGCAATGAGTTTAGATGTGGGGTTACAATTACCTGTGGCGGGAGTGTGTAGCCTTAGTGGATATTTACATTTTGAGCCTAGGGCAGATAGAAATCCTTTTCCGCCTACTTTAATTTGTCATGGTACTAATGATCCTGTTGTGCCTATTAAGGGGGCAAGGGATGCTAGGCAAAAATTGGAGGCTGTGGGGGTAGAAGTGGAGTATAAGGAGTATTCTATGGCACATGAGATTATCCCTTTAGAAATTAACGTGATACGAGATTTTGTTTTAAGACAAGTTCAGTAATGGTTAATTTATCTATGTTAGATAATTTTTTTGATCAAAAAATGCTCAATTGAAAAGTAGATTATTTTCACCATGGGTATTAACTAAATAAGGTTTAATAATTGTATGTATTTAACTGATAAAGAAGAAATTAAAGATATTATTCTTGATTTAAAGGATACGGATATACTTTGGCTTGATACGGAAACGGCTGATTATAAAAGTAATAATCCTCGAATTTCTTTAGTTCAAGTTTTGGCTTATGCTGATAATGTTGATGGTAGTAGAACGTATCTTTTTGATGTGTTAAATCAGAGGGATTTGGTTGACTATTTTATTGAACATATTATGGTTAATGAAAGCATTACTAAGGTTTTTCATAATGCTAGATACGATTTAAGATTTTTAGGAGAGGGGAATGCTAAAAACGTTTTTTGTACTTATAATTTAGCTAAAAATATTCCTTATTATCTTTTGCCTATTAAAAGTAAATCTCTTAAAGCATTGACGGAACATTTTACGGATTTTAAAGATATTGATAAAGGCGAACAAGGGGGAGATTGGGGGGTACGTCCTCTGAGTAAGAATCAATTATATTATGCTCAGATGGATTGTGTTTATTTGGCTCAGGTTTATCATCATTTAGTGATTTTAGAGGAATTTATGAATAAACGAGAAGAAGAAAAAAGCCTAGATTTTTTGTGTGAAAGATATAAGGAAATAGAGGAAGAATGGTTATTTTTGGATTCAGAGATTAAGGATTTGAAAGAGCAAATAAAACGTAAAATGATTAATGATGGGATAAAAAATAATGATTATTTTAAATTATCTGAAAGTAAAACAAATACTATCAAAACTAATTTACAAGAATTGGTAAAACTAGTTAATGAGGGAGAAGTTAATTTAAATTTTTCTGTTACTCTAACAAAGGATATTCAAACGATTTTGGGGGATAATTTAAATGATTTATCTACTGAGATAATTACTAAGAGTTCTTACCGTTTAACGGAGTCTAAATAGAATGATAATATTATTTTAATTTCTTTATTATGCAATGGGTTCTATTATGAATAGATAATTTGTAATTATTTTGGCTAATAATATTTATAAGCTAAACAACTTGATGTAAGTAATTAATTGACAAGTTATAAATGTTTTTAATGGTTATAAATTAGTTTTATGATCAAGAGTTTTTTATCATTTTTATTTAAGTCTAGTTGTGTATTATGTGAACGGAAAACCAATGACATTATTTGTGAATATTGTCATAATCAGATAATCAGTTGTGAGATTACGAATCCTTTAATCAACACGAATAAGGATTATGCTTTATTTATTTGGGCTAGGTATGAAAATTATATTAAGAGGGCTATTTTTACTTTTAAGTATGATAATAAGGTCGAATTAGGAGAGGTTTTTGGACAGTTTCTGGCGAGGGCTTGGGTTGATAATAAGTTACGAAAAAAGGGTAAAAAAATTACTGTGGTGCCTATTCCTCTCCACAGAAAAAAGTTGGAGGAAAGGGGTTTTAATCAGGCAGAATTGGTGGCAAAGTCTTTTTGTGAAATTACTGGTTATAATTTTCTACCTAATTTATTGATAAGGGTTAAAAATACTGATGCGATGTTTAATTTAGGTACGTTAGAAAGAGAAAGTAATATTAGTCAAGCCTTTACTATAGGGAAGGATTATTCTCGATTTAATCGTCAGCATTCTGTTATTATTTTAGATGATATTTACACTACGGGGGCAACGGTGGAGGAGGCAATAAGGGTGCTTAAAACTCTTAATATTAAAGTTTTGGGGGTAGTTGCGATCGCCTCTAGTCTTACATCAATTAATAAGAAATAATAGACCATGAATAATGAGATTATAGAACAAAATATTCAAATAATATGTAGAGAATTTAACTTAGTAAATGATCGAAAAATTAAAGAATTATATAATAACTTATGGTTTCCCCTTGCCCTCAATTTACAAGAAAAATTTAAAGAAAAATCAAAACCTTTATTAGTTGGTATTTTGGGAATTCAAGGAACAGGAAAAACAACCCTTAGTAAAATTTTAAAATTTTTATTAAAACAATTAAATATTAGTAGTGAAACAATTTCTCTTGATGACTTCTATAAAACCTACGAAGAAAGAAAACAATTACAAAAATTTGATCCTCGTTTAATTTGGCGTGGTCCTCCCCTCACCCATGATGTATCCTTAGCTATGGGGGTGTTAACGTCTTTGTTAGAGTCTCGCCCTGTGGCTATTCCTCGTTTCGATAAATCTTTGCATAATGGTAAGGGCGATCGCACTTTATCATCTTATAATGGCAATATGGCACTTCCCAACACAACCCTACTCAATAATCAAATAAGCCATAACATTGATGTCATCTTCTTTGAAGGTTGGTTTGTCGGTGTACAACCCATAGATGAAAATGAATTTAATAACCCTCCCCATCCCATTATTAGCCCCGCAGACAAAAAATTTGCCAGAGACTGCAACCAAAGACTAAAAGAATATTTGCCCCTATGGAAACTTATTGATTATCAAATTATATTGAACCCCTTAGACTATCGTTATAGCTTACCTTGGCGTCAAGAAGCCGAAGCAAAAATGAAAGCCCAAGGAAAAACAGGCATGAGTAATCAAGAAATTCAAGAATTTGTCGAATACTTTTGGAAAGCCCTACATCCAGAATTATTTATTCCAAAACTTATTGATAACTTATCCTTAACAGACTCATTAGTAATTACAATAGATAAAGAACATTTCTGTCAGGATTATATGATAAGAAATACTAAGCAACTATAGATAAAAGTCTATCCATGAATAATCATCCCTCGTGATTCCGACTCATTCGAGCTTTAGAGAAAGTAGATCATTAGGAATTTGATACAATAGTAAAATCAAAACCTTTTCATAAAAATCATTATTAAAGCAAAATTTTAACTTACTACAGTGACTATTTTTGTGTAAGTAAACTTAACTTTTTGTTATTAATAAATAATAATCATAAACTAAATATTTAGTGGTTTACATAATATTTGTTTAAACATTATAAATCTTTTTTTAGCAAAAAAAATATTGTAAAACTAAAAATAACCAACATTTTTAGAAAATATTAATTTTCTCAATTATAAAAAAGCTAAAAAATAAATAATAATAACTTTCGTAAAAAAGAATAACTTACAATGCAAATAATAAATCCAATCAAATTTGATAACCTCAAAGGTGATATTTTTGGAGGTTTAACCGCAGCAGTGGTGGCATTACCCATGGCACTAGCTTTCGGTATCGCTTCTGGTGCGGGAGCATCAGCAGGTATTTGGGGAGCTATTCTCGTGGGCTTTTTCGCCTCTATCTTTGGCGGTACTCCGAGCCTAATTTCTGAGCCTACTGGCCCGATGACGGTAATTGTTACCGCCGTAATTGCCGAATTAATAGCACGTAACCCCGACACAGGATTAGCCATGGGCTTTACCGTAGTGATGATGGCGGGGGTATTCCAAATTTTGTTTGGGGTGTTAAAGTTGGGGAAATATATTACCATGCTTCCCTACAACGTTATTTCGGGTTTTATGACAGGGATTGGGGTAATCCTCATTTTCTTACAACTAGCCCCTTTCTTGGGTCAAGAAACCCCCACAGGGGGAGTAGTAGGAGTGATTACCAACCTACCAAATTTGATCAATAATATAAATCCTCAAGAATTAGTTTTAGGAGTATTAACCCTAGCAATTTTATTTCTCTATCCTCGTCAATGGAAAGCCATTGTACCTCCACAATTAACAGCGTTATTGATTGGTACATTAGTAACGGTTTTTTTATTGAGAGATTACGATATTCGTACCATCAGCACCATCGGTGAAATTACCCCTGGTTTACCAGAGTTGCAGATGCCCACTTGGAATATGGAAAATTTGCGCTTGATGTTTGTAAATGCGATCGTTTTAGCGACGGTGGGTTGTATTGATTGTCTTTTAACTTGTTTGGTGTGTGATAGCTTAACCCGTCAAGAGCATAAATCTAATAAAGAATTAGTGGGGCAAGGAATTGCCAACATTATCACGGGGCTTTGTGGTGGCATTGCTGGTTCTGGGGCTACAACTCCTAGTGTGGTGGCAATTCAGGCAGGGGCTCGTTCTACTTTAGCTAGTGTGGTGAGGGCTTTAGTTTTATTTATCATTGCTATTTGGGCGGCTCCTTTAACCACTGATATTCCTTTAGCTGTGTTGGCAGGGATTGTGATTAAGGTTGGTATTAGCGTTATTGACTGGGGTTTTCTCAAAAGGGTTCACAAAATTTCTTGGAAAGCGGCAGGAATTGTCTATGTGGTGATTTTATTAACGGTATTTGTTGATTTGATGATTGCGGTGGCTGTGGGGGTATTTATCGCCAATATTTTAACCATTGAAAAGTTATCGGAGTTGCAATCTACGGCGGTGAAAACTATCACTGATGATGATGATCAAATTAAGTTAAGTGATGAGGAGAAACAAATTCTTGATTTGGCGGATAATCGTTTGTTACTTTTTCATCTCAGTGGCCCAATGATTTTTGGGGTGGCGAAGGCTATTTCTCGGGAACATAGCGCCATTGATAATTATGATGTGTTGTTGGTAGATTTGGGTGAAGTGCCTGTGTTGGGTGTTACTTCTTCCCTTGCCATCGAAAATGCGATCCAAGAAGCTCTTGATTTAGGTCGTGATGTTATTGTGGTGGGGGCTACAGGCAAGGTGAAACGTCGTCTGGAAAATTTGGGTATTGCTGGGTTAATTCCTGGTCATCATTGGATGGGCGATCGCCTCACAGCCTTGGAAGAAGGTTTAAAACTGATTCAAACAAAGCAGGGTATGAATACTTCTACCGAGCAAGTTGTTATGGATAGTTAAATTTTAGGTGTTATATCAAGTTCAGATTATTCGTTATCAATAGGGGCGTTGGTGAATTAAGGTATGATTTCTTGTTGAGGAAGGGAACAGGGAACGGGGAATAGGGAACAGTTATAATATTTAGAAGTCTTAGTTTTTTGTGTAATTCAATAATGCTTCATACTCAAAATAAGCAATGCCTCAATAGGTTGTATCGTCGTACCCCTATCGTATAATAATATGAAATATAAAAAAGATTGCTATAAATATAATTAACTTCAGTATTTCCCGCCTTGTAATTCATTACAAGGCTACGGATTTTTCGTTCAATAAATTGAACTAAGATATTACTAATTTGTAAGTGATCAAGCGGACTTGATATTAGGGACTAGGAGGATGGGAATGGACAATTAAACTATTATTATCCTTATTCCCCATTTCCCGCCTTAACTAAGGGCAATGGATTTATTTTTATTAATTAATTTACGCCACCATCCCAAGAGGGTACTAGCCACAAAGATACTCGAATAAGAACCAGCCAAAAAGCCGATAATTAGGGCGAGGGCAAAATATTTGAGGGTTTCACCGCCAAAAAGAAAGATCGCCACAAGGGGTAAAACAGTGGTTAAACTGGTGTTGATGGAACGGGTAAGGGTTTGATTAACTGCTATGACGACGGTTTCGTTCATGGTTTCGGTGTCAATGTGTTCATCATTACTAATTTCCCTGATGCGATCGTAGATTACCACGGTATCGTTAACGGAAAAACCAATGATGGTTAACAGTGCCACTAAAAACAAACTATCCACTTCTACTCCCAATACTAAGCCGAACATAGCAAAAGCGCCCATGGTTATTAAAGCATCGTGGAAAAGGGCAAGAATGGCAAATATAGCGTAATCGGTTTTAAACCTGACACTCAGATAAACAACAATGCCGAAAAAGGATACTAATAAGGCCAGAATACCCGATGTAAATAATTCCTGTCCAATGCTAGGCCCTACGGTGTCAATTTGTAGGGTTTCTTGATTAAAAGCTCCTATTTCTTGGGTGAGGGCTTCTTCTAGTTGGGTTCTCGATTCTACATCAAGGGTTTGGGTACGAATAGAAATACTTTGTCTGGCTTCTCCGACAATTTGGATGCTACTGTTGGCCAGATTTTGGGCTTCTAATACTTCTCTTACTTCATTGACGGTTAAAGGGCGATCGCAATTACCTTCTACAGTACAATCTAACTCTAACTGTAATCTTGTACCACCGACAAAGTCGATACTAGGGCGTAAAGGTGCGCCAATGGAAGTATAGGAAACTATCATGGCTACCACACTTAGAAGACATAACACAGCGGAAATGCTCCACCATATTTTTTCCCATTTGACAACATTAAATTGAATCATGTTCAAATAATTGATAATTGATAGTTGATAATTGATAGTTGATAATGTTTTTGTACAAAATCAGACTATGACAAATAACCATAAACAAAAGCAAATTAGATTAGTTGTCTATGGTTAAGGGTTTTTGGTTTTCAAATCCGGGCAAAATAATTGAGGTTTTTGACGCACGGAGGGAAATCCTAACACCGTAATTAATAAGAAAGTACGACTACAGGTAAGAGCTGTAAACATACTGACCAATACCCCAATAGCAAGGGTGAGGGCAAAACCCCTAACCAATCCTGCACCAAGCCAAAATAAAGCACCACAGGCGATGAGAGTAGTTACATTACTGTCTAAAATACTGGAAAAAGCTCGAGAAAAACCAGATTCCACCGCCCGATATAAAGTTTTACCGCCCCTTAACTCCTCTCGGGTACGTTCAAAAATTAGTACATTAGCATCTACCGCCATACCGATACTGAGGATAAAACCAGCAATTCCGGGTAACGTGAGGGTGACTCCTGCAAGGGAAAAACAAGCAAGGGTAAGTAAACCGTAGATAATTAGGGCAAAATCAGCTAATAAACCAGGTAAACGATAATAAACCGCCATATAAATCAAAACCAACACTAAACCCGCTAAGGCGGCGATAATACTACGGCGAATACTATCTTGTCCGAGGGTGGCGCCAACGGTACGATTTTCGACGATTTCTACAGGTACGGGTAAAGCCCCCCCTTCTAGTTGTAGGGCTAATTCTCTAGCACCTTCGAGGGTAAAACCTGGACTACCTCCAGAAATACTCGCTCTACCCCCCATGATTCCCGTACTACGATATTCGGCACTAACGCTAGGGGCGCTGATTAATTCTCCATCAAGGAAAATTCCCAATGTTCTACCTGTACCCGCTATTTCTCTGGTTAATTCGGCAAATAGTTGCCCCCCTTCATTGTCAAACTCCAAAACCACTTCCCAGACGTTGGATTGTTGGGCTGGTTGATAACTAGCTCGGCGCAGTTTTTCTCCGTTTAGTTCACTTTTGACATATAAATTTTCTGAGAGGGTAGCAATTTCCTGCTGTTTTTCTTCAATCAGATTTAATTGGGCTTCACGTTGTTCGGGATCTTCAATGCCCTGGGCTTCAATAATCAGTTCTTGCAATTCCTGTTGACGGACATTGATTTGGGCTTGGATTTCGGGGTTGTCTGTTTGAATCCTGAAGTCTAGTTGGGCTGTACCTCCAAGGACTCTCTCTGCCTCTTGGGGGTCGCTTACCCCGGGTAGTTGTACAAGGATACGGTCTTCCCCGACACTTTGCACCACAGCTTCAGAAACCCCTAATCCGTTAACTCTTTTATCGACTACTTGTCTAACGGCTTCGAGGCGATCGCCCGTAATTTCTGGTACTTCGTCGGTAGTTTGCAATTGAATGGTTAACTGAGAACCACCCCGTAAGTCTAACCCCAATTGCAAGGGTAAATTAACAAGGGTGACGATCGCCGTTACCACCAAAACTATAATTAATATAATAAAAGCTCTTTGTCTTTCCACAATAAAAATTTAAAATAAAAGTTGTTTTAAAAGTTCTACTACCCATTGGGAATGGGGAATAGGCAACGGGAATAAATCCCATAAATTAACTAATGCCTCGCCCCTAATTCCTAATTATGAAACCTAATCTTCATGAATAGAAAATAAAAGTTTTAAATTTGACCGTTCATTATTTTTTGCACCGCTTCCACAATTTGATTAGGTTGAACAATGGTTAACCTCTCCAAAGTACCGTTATAAGGAGTAGGAATATCTTGGGAAGCTAAACGCACTACGGGTGCATCCAATTCATCAAAGAGTTGATCATTAATAGATGCCGTTAATTCTGCCCCAATACCACCACTTTTCATACATTCTTCCACAATAATCACCTTATGGGTTTTGCGGATAGACTCGCCGATGGTTTCCATATCAAGGGGTTTGAGGGAAATTAAATCAATAATTTCAGGATCATAACCCTCTTTTTCTAACTGCTTAAGGGCTTGGGTGCAATGGTGTCTCATTCTCGAATAAGTCAAAATGGTGACATCTTTTCCCTTACGAACAATTTCCGCTTTATCTAAAGGTAAAGTATATTCGTCTTCGGGTAAATTTTCTTTATGGTTATATAATAAAACGTGTTCAAAAAATAAAACGGGGTTATTGTCCCTAATAGCTGATTTTAATAATCCTTTGGCGTTATAAGCAGTGGAACAAGCAACGATTTTTAAACCTGGTACGGCTTGGAAATAGGCTTCTAATCTTTGGGAATGTTCTGCGCCTAATTGTCTTCCTACCCCTCCGGGGCCTCTGATAACACAAGGAATTTTAAAGTTTCCTCCAGAGGTGTAGCGCATCATCCCTGCGTTGTTAGAAATTTGGTTGAAAGCGAGGAGTAAAAAGCCCATGTTCATCCCTTCAATGATGGGGCGTAACCCTGTCATGGCTGCTCCCACTGCCATTCCTGTAAAACTGTTTTCGGCGATGGGGGTATCTAAAACTCTAAATTCGCCGTATTTTTCGTATAATCCTTTAGTAACTTTGTACGATCCACCATAATGCCCTACATCTTCACCGAGGACAAATACGCTTTCGTCTTTTGCCATTTCTTCGTCAATAGCTTCACGCAAAGCGTTAAACATCAAAGTTTCTGCCATTTATTTTCCTTTATTAATTCTAGCTATAGCAGATCTAATCTTATCATTTTTTGCCCTTTTCTCAAGTTAGCTGTCGGCGGTTCGATTACAGACAGATGGTAGTCGTTATCTTGATTATCAACCAGGGGGCCATTTTAAGGGGCGATCGCCCAATATATGTAAATGAAGATGATCGACGGTTTGCCCTCCATCGTTACCATTATTAATTACCACCCGATAACCATTGCTGAGATTTTCTTGGGCAGCTACTTTTTTAACGGTGAGGAGTAAATGGCCCAATAATGCTTGATCTTCTGTGTGAGCGTCATCTATCCTAATGATCGGTTTTTTAGGAATAACAAGGATATGGGTAGGGGCTTGGGGGGCAATATCCCGAAATGCTAAACACAAATCGTCTTCATATACGATGTCGGCGGGAATTTCACGGCGAATTATTTTACTAAAAATGGTTTCGCTCATATTATCTTATTTATCAATTTCAGGGGTTTATAACTTAATTTTTGACTATATCTGGTCAAGATGCAAGGAAGTTGGGGAATATTTTTTATGTGTTATTATTTGAGCAAAAAAAGGTAACTTATGGATAGTAAAGAATTAGCCAATTATATTGAACAAACCGAAGGTATTTCCAAACCTTGGTTATTGGTGCAATTAAGACTCAAAAAACTGCAAGAAAATAGAAATAATATGTCTGTGGAAGACTACGATCAAAAATTGGCTGAAATTTATGAGGATTTAATGAACTTGGGTGAATGGTGGCAAGGCATAGAAGACCAAGTTTTTTAATATTTGTCAACAAATATCACAGATAAAATCAAATTGATTATAATCAAAACAAAATAAACTTCATTACAGAATTAACCATGGTAGAATTCATCATCACTTTATCCATTACCGCCGTATCCATGTATATTGCGTCTGTGATTATCCCTGGCATCGTGATGGAAAGTGCGGGAGCGGCTTTTATTGGGGCTTTTGTTTTAGGATTGGTAAATGGGATCATTAAACCTATTTTGGTGTTTTTCACTTTCCCCATAACCATTGTTACTTTGGGATTATTTTTGTTGGTGGTTAATGCCATTTGTTTTTCTTTGGTGGGTTATTTTACCCCAGGCTTCAAGGTAGGAGGATTTTTAAATGCTTTATTTGGTTCGGTAATTGTTTCGGTGGTATCTACCATCATTAATCAAATTGTATTTTAGTTGGGTTTTGTTTCCTCCACCCAACCAGTGGCTTAAAATTCAGCACTCATGGGGGTGCGGGGGAAGGGAATCACATCCCGAATGTTGTCGATACCCGTCATAAATTGTACTAATCTTTCAAAGCCTAAGCCGAATCCTGCATGGGGCACTGTACCATATCTTCTTAAGTCTAAGTACCACCATAGTTCTTGAGGGTTGATATTCATTTCTTTAATTCTACTCTCCAGAATATCGTATCTTTCTTCCCTTTGAGAACCGCCGATTATTTCCCCAATGTTTGGGGCTAAAATGTCCATGGCGGCCACTGTTTTTTGATCGTCGTTAAGGCGCATATAAAATGCTTTTATGTCTTTGGGATAGTTACTGACAATGACAGGTTTTTTGAAGTATTCTTCCGCAAGGTATCTTTCATGTTCTGATTGTAAATCAATACCCCATTCTACGGGAAATTGGAAGGTGCGATCGCACTTTAATAATATATCAATGGCCTCGGTGTAAGTAATCCGTGCAAATTCATTATTGATGATATTCTCAGCATTGGCCAAAACAGTATTATTAATACGAAGATTAAAAAACTCCATATCTTCAGGACAAGTTTTGAAGACATAATTAAAGACATATTTTAAAAACTCTTGGGCCAAATTTTGATCCCCTTCCAAATCACAAAAAGCCATCTCAGGTTCAACCATCCAAAACTCAGCAAGATGTCGGGAAGTATTAGAATTTTCAGCCCTAAAAGTTGGCCCAAAAGTATAGACATTTTCAAAAGACATGGCCATAATCTCCGCCTCTAATTGCCCACTAACAGTGAGATAGGCTTTCTTGCCAAAAAAATCTTCCTTATAATTAGTTTTACCTTCATCATTACGGGGAATATTATCTAAATTAAAATTCGTTACCGTAAATAATTCCCCTGCCCCCTCACAATCACTGGCGGTGATAATAGGAGTATGCACCCACAAAAAACCTTTTTCTTGGAAAAATTGATGGATAGCATTAGCACAAGCATTGCGCACCCTCATCACTGCCCCAAGGGTATTGGTGCGCCCCCGTAAATGAGCTATGGTACGCAAAAATTCTAAGGAGTGACGTTTTTTTTGTAAGGGATAGTTTTCCCCATCGCACTCTCCATAAACAATCACTTTATCAGCGTGTAGTTCTATTCTCTGCCCCTTGGCGGGGGATTCTACCAAAATTCCTTCTACTGCTAAAGATGCCCCCGTACTCAATCTTTTAATAATATCGCCATATTCGGGTAAATCCTGATTTAAAATAACCTGTAAATTAGCCAGGGATGAACCATCACTCACTTCAATAAAGCTAAATTCTTTTAATTCTCTTTTGGTACGTACCCATCCTTGAATTTTTACTTTTTGGTCAGGTTGTCCTTGGCGTAAAATATTAATAATACGGTTATTCATTTTAAGATAAAAGATTTTTATGTTATTTATTTTCTACTGTTTTATTTTAACATAAATGGTTATAAATACTTCTATTTTGTTGTTAAAATAAGTCGTATTTTTTCTTAAAATAATATATTCTCACCTTTTAAAAAAAAGATACCACCTAACAGGGATTTAACTAATTTATTGCAAAAAAAAATCTATGCAATTTTTAAAAATATCAGATAAATTTAGTTCGTGAAATAGCTTTCGTTTTCAGGCTCAATTATTTATTCTATATTAAACATAATTATTTATTAGCTTATAGCAAGTCATACTGATGCATTTCTAATTTTTTGTCTTGAATATATTTAATCATCTTCAAATCTTCCCCTTTAATGTGATGAATTAACCAATCAGTTAAAAACCTTGATACTTTAGCCGTAATAAATTGTTGATGTTCTAACAACTCTTGTTGTAAAACAATTACATCATTTTTAAGGCTATCATGTTTTTCTTTATGGATTATATAATTAGGATAATTATAATCAATCATCAACTGTTCTTCCGCATCAAAATGCTTTATGGTATATTCCACAAGTCTTCCTAAAGTATTATTAATCACATCTTGCCCATGACCTTCCATCATTGCATTATGTAACTGATTAATCAACTTAAATAGATATTTGTGTTGTTGATCAATAGCATTTTCGCCCGTTAAATATTCATCTCTCCAAAAAGCAATAGACATAACATTTATACCCGATTCAGCCTATATATCTTTATTTTAAACCATACTTTCTTCCATTAGATAAAATAATCAAAAAATTCACAATAGTTAATCAGATTAATTATTTTTAAACTGTCTATATATTTTAGCTAGTTGATCAGGATTAATTTTTAAATAATAGCCAATGATCATTATTTGATTAATAAGAGTTGTTTTAAAAATCCCCAGTTTTTGCCACCGACGAGCCGAAGTTGTTACATAACCATGGGCAATGTTTATTTTACCTATTTTTTGTAGTTTTTTAATCATGGCAAAGTCTTCCATAATGGCAATCTCTGAAAAACCCCCCACCGTTTTAAAGGTTTCCTTTTTCATAAAAATTCCTTGATCTCCATAAGGTAAAGAGAATAAGTGCGATCGCACCTTAACCATCCAACTAATAAAATAAAATAGAGAATTATTGCCCTCAATCGCCAAATTAAAAGCTCCCGCCACAACCCTCCTGCGACTTAAAAGATCATTAATTTCTTGATAGTAATTAGAAGGTAAAAAAGTATCACCATGGAGAAATAATAAAATATCTCCCTTCGCTATTTTTGCACCCAAATTCATTTGAAAACCTCGATTAGCCCGAGGAGATAAAATCACACAAAAACCATTAGTTATAAGTATTTCTCGAGTCTTATCATCACTACCCCCATCCACAAAAATAACCTCACTATTTTTCGCTAACCCAATAAAAAAAGAAATATTTTTTTCTAAAAAAAATTGCTCATTAAATACAGGAATAATCACACTTATTTTAGAATCATAAATCATAACAAATAAAAAGCTATCTCACAATAAATAAGCAATAAAAACAATCCCAAATTAGTCCATTAACTATTAACAAAAATAACCAAATATATTTACCTTTTCCCCATCAATATTATTACCCAAAACTAAAAAATAAGATTCTTATATCGTCTCACCCTAACCACATCAAAAAAACATCAAAATAATAATCTAGTATTGCCATAAAACAAACAAAACATTAAAATATAACATATATAATAGGGCTGATTTTGCAAAGAAAGACCGCCGCCCAAATAAAAAAAAATTGTTTCCACTAAAAATTAGGAGGTTTTTTAATGTCCACCCAGGTTATCAACAAACCAGATACAAAATCCAATACCAAGCGCAGACACGATCCAGGCTATCGAGTCTTATTACATAACGATAGTTACAATACCATGGAATACGTAGTTCAAGTATTGATGGAAACCGTATCCCTCAGTGAGCCTCAAGCCGTTAGTGTCATGATGGAAACCCATCAAAACGGCATCGGTTTAGTGACAACCTGTGCCTTAGAACACGCAGAGTTTTATTGTGAAAGTCTCAAAAGTCGTGGTTTAACCAGCACCATAGAACCAGCCGAATAACAAACATAAATATATATACTATATCAAGTTCAATCAATTAGTTATTAAAACCACCTAGGAAAAAGCCAAAAATTAATTATTCCCTAGCAAAATAAATAAACTGCGATATAATTTAAGCTAATTTAAAGCCTATTGCAGAATAAGACCATTTTTGACTTGTTATTAAATAAAATTCATAGTTATCCCATAATACCAAGGGTGGGGGTTTTTATCCTCACCTTATCATTTATCTGGCTTCCCCTAGCCGCCCCAGTCTATCTCACCCTACAAAACACAGATGAAAACCTAACCACCATCATCACCATGGCAATGTTATTCGTTGCCTTTCTCATTCTTGTCAAACTGTGGGGAAAATATATCTACAAAAATAATAATATTTTTCGTTCTTATGGCTTGGTAAATAGTCGTAAAAATGTTCTGCACTTATTCAGCGGTTTATTAATAAGTTTTACCATCACATGGTCACTATTTGGCTTACAAGCATTATTCGGCTGGGTAACTTTCAGCGCCCCTAAAATTAACATAATCTATCTCGTGATAGAAGGCTTCATCAGTGCCATTTTAATTAGCTTTGCAGAGGAACTATTTTTCAGAGGTTGGTTATTATCAGAATTAGAAAAAGACTTTTCCCCCGCCACCACCACCGCCCTAAATGGATTTATTTTCGCCCTACTACATTTCATCAAACCCCTAGATGAAGTAATTCGCACCATCATCACCTTTCCCGCATTATTTGTATTGGGTTTTTCCCTTGTATGGGCAAAACGAAAGCATAAAAATTTATTAGGTATCTGTATTGGATTCCATGGGGGTTTTGTGTGGGGTTACTATGTGTTAAACGTGGGAGAAATGCTCACTTATACAGACGTGGTGCCTCCGTGGATTACGGGAATCAATCAAAACCCCATTGCTGGTTTAATGGGCTTAGGATTTTTAATTATTTTTGCCCTATTCAATCTCCCCAAGCAAAAGCAAAAAACCACTGTAGATAATTAATATGGCATTGCTGATTTTGAATATGAAGTATTATTGAATTACATTAAATGTATAGTATTAAAACTATTATTGCTATTGCCCATTCCCTATTGCCAAACTCAACTAAAAATCATACCTTAATTCACCAACGTCATTAATCTCAATGAAACAAATTTATTTCCTGTGTCATGAAAAATAGGAAAGTTTTCAACTAGACAGCGCACCTTAACCCAACCATGAATAGTGTAATATTAACCAAACTAATTGTCGCCATGATTTTGGGGGCATTTTTAGGGCTAGAAAGAGAATTAAGACAAAAACCGGGGGGCATCAAAACTAACGGTTTAGTTTCCCTCGCCTCTTGTGCCTTTGTTTTAATCGTAGAAGAAGTTAACCCCGAAGAAAAAGCAAGGGTAATCACAGGCATAATTCAAGGAGTTGGTTTTATTGGCGGTGGCATGATTCTCAAAGGGGGCAACAATGCCAAAGGATTAACAGGGGCGGCCGAAATTTGGATTTCCGCAGGATTTGGTTTAGCCTGTGCCGTGGGTTTGTGGCGCTTAGCCATCACCGTCTTATTACTATCTTTGATTTTATTGAAAACCATGAAAATGTTTTTTAGAAAATTTATCAACCACTGAAAAAGTGTGCAGACAGAAAACCATCTACGCCATAAATAAACAGATCATTTTTCGTACTAATTCAGCTATGATCTAATCTAAATAGTGTGCATAAAAAAATATCCATGGAAACTTGGAAAAAGGGAAAAAAATTACATAATGGACAATATATAATTGAATCCATGTCCCTCAGAGGTGGACTCGGAATTACTTATAAAGCAATGGACGTGGCGAGGGGAAAAGTAGTCGCCTTAAAAGCTATCGAGAAGGTATGGCAAAATTTTGAGCAAAGTGCCTCCTTGGAAAAACCACTAATCAAACAAGCGGTAAAAATAGCTCGTTGTAACCATCCTTCCCTAGTGAGAGTCTATCCCGAAGTTTTCCAAGAGGATAATTTAGTTTATATGGTGATGGAATATATCGAAGGAGATGATTTAGCTTCCTTTGTGGATCGTTATGGTAAGCTAGGAGAATCAGAAGCCCTCGGTTTAATCACTAAAATTGCTTCAGCTATTAACTTACTCCATCAAAACAGGGTTTTACATCAACGCATTAAACCTCAAAATATTATTCTTGATAAGATTTCCCAAGAGCCTATTTTTGTTGATTATGGTTTAGCCATCAAGTTATTTGCCTTTGAAGGGGATAAAATTAAGAATGCCATGACGGATGCCTTTGCCCCCCCTGAATTGACTCAGGAAAAGGTTAAAATTGGTGCTTACACTGACATATATTCCCTTGCCGCCATCTTATATGTATTAGTAACAGGGCAGTTACCCACTCCCTCACAATTTCGGCAATATAAAGATTTAATTTCACCACAACAATTATCCCCGAATTTAAGCGATCGCACCAATGAAGCTATTCTAAAGGGTATGAGTGTAAATCCTCAAGAGCGTCCCAAATTTATTAGAGATTGGTTTAATCTTTTGCCCCTAGAAAAACTAACGGAAAATAAAGCCCCAACGGCTACAACCAAAAAACAACCAACCGAGGAAGAAGAAAACCCCACCACCAGCCCCACCAATTCAGAAATTAGTATTTCTTTACCTCCCGAAGAAGACTTTATTATTGGAGATGATCAAGTAATTCCCCTCAAAAATAATCAAAATCCCTTGCCAGAAAATAATTTAGTAACCGACTCACCCACCATCGAAAATTTTGAGTTTGACTCCATAACTATCCAAGAAAAGAAAAAGCTATTTGGTTTAGTAGGAGGTATTGATAAACAAGTCATTACCAGAAAAAACAAATTTTTTGTCGAATATTTGGGAGAAGGGGTAAACTTAGAAATGATTTTTATCCCCGCAGGAACTTTCTTAATGGGTTCACCTAACGACGACTCAGAAAAAGAAAAAGACGAAACCCCCCCTTACCGAGTTAATATTTTTCCTTTTTATATGAGTAAATATCCCATTACTCAAGCTCAATGGCGTTTTGTTAGTAATCTTCCGAAGGTAAAACGTTTTTTAAATGAAAATCCCTCGGGTTTTAAAGGGGATAACTTACCCGTGGAAAAAGTATCTTGGGATGATGCCCAAGAATTTTGTGCCAGATTGAAACAATATACTAAACGTGGTTACCGATTACCCAGTGAGGCGGAATGGGAATACGCCTGTAGGGGGGGCAGTAATTCTATTTTTTCCTTTGGAAATATTATTAACCCTCAATTTGCTAACTACGATAATCGTAAAAATAGTAATAATAATGGTGGTAACGATGACAAATTTGACCGTAAAACTACCCCAGTAGATAGCTTTTTCCCCAATGGTTTCGGTTTATACGACTGTCATGGTAATGTGTGGGAATGGTGTCAAGATCATTACACCCCGAATTATACCAATAAATCCAAGGATGGCTCTGCTTTTCGTTCCCAGCTTAGTACCACTCCTCGGGTAGTCAGGGGTGGTTCATGGTCTTTACCTAGTAACTATTGTCGCAGTGCGAAGCGTAGTAGTTATGTGGCAGATTCTACTTATAATTTTATTGGTTTTAGGGTGGCTTGTATTTTAGATGGTTAGGTTTTGGCGAATTACTTTTTTTTGTTTGTGGATGACTGTGTTTTTGTCGGCACAGGCTAGGGCTACTCCTTGGCAAGACATAGAGAGTAGGGGACGTTTATTGGTGGGAGTTAGCCAATATGATCATCGTCCTTTATCTTTTCGGGATGATCATGGAAATTTACAGGGGTTGGAAGTAGATATTATTCGTCGTCTTAGCCAAGAGTTATTGGGCAATTCTATGGCGGTGGATTTAGTTCCTCTCACCAATACCCATCGCCTTAGGGCGGTAATTGATGGGGAGGTAGATTTGGCGATCGCCTCTCTTACTGTTACCCGTTCTCGGTTACGGGTTGTGGACTTTAGCCACCATTATTATCTTTCTGGTACGGCTTTAGTTAGCTCACAAAATTCCTCCATATCCCCTAGAGATACCATCGCTGTTTTAGAGGGTTCTAGTGCGATCGTTCTTCTCAAGCAAAATTTTCCCTCCACACAACTACGAGGAGTTAAATCTTATCAAGAAGGATTATCATTAATCCAAGAAGAAAAAGTAACCGCTTTTGCAGGAGATGTAACCCTACTCACAGGATGGGTACAAGAGAACCCCTCATATTATCTATTACCCCAAATATATGGAGCGTATCCCTTGGCGATCGCCCTTCCCAAAGGTTTACAACATCAAGAATTTAGACAAAAAGTAAATAAGATAATCACTTCCCTAGCCCAAGAGGGATGGTTACAAGAAAGGATTGAATATTGGGGTTTACCTCAGTAAACCATTGACCATGAACAGTTATTCTCTTTCAAGGTGTCAGGTGTTAGGGGGTTGGTGAATTAAGGTATGATTTCTCGTGGAGGAAGGGAACCGGGGACGGTTCTAATATTTGGAAGTCTTAGTTTTTAGCGTAATTCAACTATATTTCATACCATAATTAACAATGTCAAAAATCTATGTAAATTAACTTTTTCGTATTCACTTCCTTAATCGATTGACAAAGGCTGGTAATATTTTAAACCGGCAATCTGTAATACTAAATCCATGAATCAAAATATATTTTAGTTCAATTTATTGAACGATAAACTTTTAGCCTTGTAATTCATTACAAAGGGAGTGATAATATATTTTCTCAATCAGATTAGATATAACTTGGCTACACGAACGCACATTTATAAACCTCTCTAAGCAATCAACTATATTACTAGCTACCCAACGAACGTTAACCCACTAACAACGACTTAGGGATAAACAGCAAAAAATCTTATCGCTAATTCCTCTCAAAAACAGTTGCAAATAAATATCAATTAAGCTATACTATTTTTAGTAGTTATTTAAATAAGTTTGCAGTAACGAAGGCAGTCCCAAGGGTTGTTGACAATTACCACAAACTTGCTTGGCTTTATCGGTGATTTATGAATCACTCATTAAGCCTCGATGGCGAAGGTGAAAATTGTTCTTAATGTGTTAAATTGTTTCCTCAATTTATTTAGGGGCTTCCCTCATGAAGAAGTCCCTTTTTTTTTCAAATATTTAAATAATTGCCGTAGTTTTTTCTTTTTTCCTTTCTCTTGCTTAGGAGAAGGGATTTTTTTTGACTATAAATAATCTGAGTGTTATCAAGACTTATCAATATCGTTAACTATTATCTACCTCACTCCTCATCACCCTATCCCCTTATCCTCCCCACTCCCCATCTCAACTAAAAAACATTATTGCGGACTCAAACTACATATAAGGTGCGCTGGAAAAGTTTCTTTCCTGAAAATAATGTAACAAACTATTTTTGTTTGTAAATTTTTAATAAAAAAAGTTTACTAAAATAACTCTGTCATGTATATAGTCAAAAACTATATAAACAAAAGGTTTTGAGAATATAGTTATCCCTCCCGTAGAGGAAGACAATGATGAGTACAATTACTTATTGTTCATGATGAGCAGTTATTTTAAAAATCCTGTTGCTATGATAGATACAGTTAGTAATTCCAATAAATAGTGAATTTTATGTAAGGAATTATCTAAAAATGATTGTAAATAAAAGGAGTGTATGAAAGCCATGACTAACAAAGCACAATTATCATTAGAGCAACAATTTAACCTACGTTCATTTGAAACTCAAGTAGCGCAAATGAGTAGGGATCAAGCTCAGGATTTTTTAATAAAACTCTATGAGCAAATGTTGGTTAGGGAAAATATGTACAAAGACGTATTAAAGCACCAATGGGGCTTAGAGTGATTATTAGGTAACTAATTTGATATTTCATACACCTCCTTCTCTTGCTTAGTTCAAATGCTGAAAAAAGCTGGGGATGTTGGGGTTTTTTTATGGAAAAAATAGGTATTTTGCCCACCACAAATCATAGTAGGTACTTAAGTGATTAATTATGCTATTCACTAAAATTAATTAGAAAATTTTGACCGTCTAATTTTCCGCTTCCCATGAAATTATTAATAGAATTATTCGCTCCATATTCTAATTTTAATAATCCACTGGCATCAGCCATACCCGATGAAGTTGGCTCAATATGGATGGTATAAGCATCTTGATGGGATACTCTACCTCGAAAGTTAATAATTGTATCATTGCTTAAAGATATACCGATGGTGGCACTGTCTTGGTCTTGAAGTTGTATCATAACCGAAGAAATATTTTCATTCTCTCTCCCTTCTAAGCTAAAAATACCCCTGCCCTGTTGTTGATAGAAGGGAATAAAGTCAGAAGACTGATTATCAGGGGTTGTAGTGTTATTTTCTGGGCCAAAACTAATGGAAAATGATTGAGAATCTAATAAACCATCTCCTTGTAAGAGAGTTATGGTGTCGTTTTGATATTGCATTACTAAATAACCTTCTGCGTCTGCCATTCCTGAGTTAGTGAGGGAGGTGACGATGGTGTAAGGGTTTTCTGGTATGGCTTCCCCTGTAAATTCAATGGTGCGATCGTCGTTTAGGAAAAGGACAATGTTACTTTTTTGAGAGTCTATCATGGAGAAGGAAACGGCTGATATGCCTACGGTATCTCGGTTTTCTAGTTCAAAAATTCCTTGCCCTGAGTTTTGTAGATTAAGACTGGAATTTTGGGCTAGGGAAGATGTTTCTGAGATGTTTTCTGAGGGGGTAATGGTTTCTGGTTGATTTTGGTTAAGGGTTTGGTTGATGTTTTTTTCTAAGTCGCAGCCTGGTAAGAGTAAAATGGCACACAGAATTAGGGGGAATGGATGTTGGGTGATTTTTAGCATGGGATATTTATTTTTTAGTGATGTTGATTATTTCTTGGGCTACTTTTTCTGTGGCAAGGATGCCTTGGTTACCTTGATGGAGACTATCTATCATTCTCTGATAGTCTTTTTGGGTAGATTTTTGACGATCGCCATTTAGCAGTAAATCGAGGGATTCTGTGAGAATATTAGTTACGGTGGCTTCTTCTTGTAGTAATTCGGGAACAATATTTTCCATTAACACAAGGTTAGCCATGGACATATAAGGAATAGAAAATTTTAAAAATGTTCTACCTACCCAAATGGTAAAAGGATTTACCTTATAAATTACTACTTGAGGAATTTTGAGTAGGGCTAATTCTAAATTAACAGTGCCAGACTTAGTAATAGCTAAATCGAGGGCGGGGAATAATTCTAAACTATTGCCATCATAGAGAGTAATATCTAAACCCGATTTTTTAATCATCGATTCTATCTCGGGGCGATATTGGGGTAGGGAAACAGGTAAAAAGAATTTAACCCTATCTACTTGTTTTGCTATTTCTTGGGCGCTTTCCAACATCACGGGTAACAAATATTTTAACTCCTGTTTTCTGGATGCAGGAATAAGGGCGATCGCCCTTTGCTCAGACTCAAGCCCTAAAAAACTTCTAGCCTCATCCCTCGAAAGATTATTTTTAAACTTCTCCAACAAAGGATGACCCACATAGGTACTAGATACCCCCTTATCTTCATAAAACTTTGCCTCCTGAGGAAAAATAGCCAATAACCGATCAGTTACATTGACCAATTGATTAACATTTTGTTCCATGGGAGTCCATACCCAAAACTGCGGTGCAATGTACCAAATAATAGGAATATCAGGAAAATTATCTTTCAAAAAAGAACCAATACTCAAATTAGGCCCCAAATAATCAATCAATACCACCACATCAGGCAAGTTTTCCCGCAAATGTTTTTTTGCCAACCGTTGCACCCGCCAAGTAGGAATAATAAAAGGTAAAGATTCCAATAAACCCACCGAGCCAATGGCAGTGGTATCCGCAATCAAATTAACCCCCGCCGTCGCCATTTTTTGCCCCCCCAAACCACTGATTTCCATCTCCAATCCCAAAGATTTACCTAGCCCCAACAAAGACTCCGTCAAAAGCCCCCCTTGTAAATCTCCCGACACTTCCCCCGTACTGATAAATATACGCATAACCTAAAAAAAATCCTAAAACACCATTGATTTTACATTAGTTGAATGGCTTATAATTGCAAGGTAATAAAGAAAACCATACATAGCCCTAAACAAAATAAACTTACTCAATATCCTTAAAACCTGAAAATATAGATACTTCAACCTAAAACCTAACACCTGAGCTATTGCCCATTGCCCGTTCCCTGTTCCCCTGATTATGATATAATTATAGGTTGCAGTTTCAAAAATATTAGGAAAAATGAGTTTAACCCAAGAGAAAAAACAAGAAATTATCGGTCAATTTCAAGCCCATGAAACCGACACAGGATCTTCAGCCCTACAGGTTGCCCTACTAAGTGCCAGAATCAGCCAATTAACCGAACATCTCAAGGTTAACAAAAAAGATCATTCCTCCCGCCGTGGTCTTTTAAAGATCATTGGTAAACGTAAACGTTTGTTAGGATATATCAAGAGAAAAGATCCCCAAGGATACCAAGATTTAATCAAAAAATTAGGTATTCGTGGTTAAAAATAGGAATTAAAAAAGAAATATATCAATTATGCCATCTCCTTCAGAAAGAAAACCATTACCCTTTGAGCCGAAAAGCAAAAAAGAAAAAGTAGAAAAAAAACCCCCTACTGAAAACAAATCCCAAAACAGTGTCAAGCCTACTCCAGAGACTGTGAAAAGGAACAAAAAGCAAGAAGCATCTTTAAAGGAAATTCCTGAAGAAGTAAGTAAAAGAATGGTTCGGAGAATGGCTATTTTTAGTGGTATTCCCACCGGATTGGGCATATCTTCCTTTTTTCTATTCTATTTAATTGTTACCCAAGAATGGTTCAAAATACCTAATACTGCAGTTTTATTGGTCAGTTTAGGCTTATTTGGATTAGGTGTGTTAGGTTTGAGTTATGGCATTTTCTCCACCTCATGGGATGAAGGTAGAGTAGGTAGTTTGCTAGGCACGGAGGAGTTTTCTCTTAATGTCGGTAGGATGTTGTCCGCTTGGCGCACCGCTCGGCAAGAAGCCAAAGAAGCAAGAGAAGCCAAAAATCAATTAAAAGACTGATCAAAATTTGATTTGACAGTTGATAATGAAATAAATAGGTATATTAATTATGATCGTTGTAATGAAAGTGGGTACTCCCGAACCTGAAATTACCCGTGTAAGCGAGGAATTGGGTTCTTGGGGTTTGACACCCGAAAAAATTGTCGGACAAACGAAGGTGATTATCGGTTTGGTAGGCGAAACCGCATCCCTTAACCGTGAACAAATTCAGGAAGTTAGTCCTTGGATTGAGAGTGTGTTGAGGGTTGAAAAACCTTTCAAACGTGCTAGTTTAGAATATCGCCATGGCCAAGCTAGTGAGGTGGTTATTCCTACTCCTAATGGTGATGTGGCTATTGGTAGGGATAATCCTATCGCTATTGTGGCAGGGCCTTGCTCCGTGGAAAATGAAGAGATGATCGTGGAAACGGCGATGAGAGTCAAGGCGGCGGGAGCTAAGTTTTTACGGGGTGGAGCATATAAGCCTCGAACTTCTCCTTATGCGTTTCAAGGTCATGGTGAAAGTGCGCTCGGATTATTGGCTGCGGCTAGGGATGCTAGTGGTTTAGGGATTATTACTGAGGTGATGGACACTGCTGATGTGGAAGTAATTTCTGAGTATGCTGATGTACTACAAATTGGGGCAAGAAATATGCAAAATTTCTCCCTATTAAAAAAAGTCGGCAATCAACCTAAGCCTGTACTTTTAAAAAGAGGTATGTCGGCTACCATTGATGAGTGGTTAATGGCGGCGGAATATATTTTGGCAGCGGGTAATCCTAATGTGATTTTGTGTGAGCGTGGTATTCGTACTTTCGATCGCGCTTATGCCCGTAATGTCCTTGATTTATCTGTGTTACCTGTACTCAAGACTTTAACCCATTTACCAATTATGATTGATCCTAGTCATGGTACTGGTAAATCTGAATATGTTCCTGCTATGGCTAAAGGTGCGATCGCGGCGGGTACAGATTCCTTAATGATTGAAGTACACCCCAACCCTGCCAGAGCCTTATCCGATGGGCCTCAATCTTTAACCCCCGATGCTTTCGATGCTCTAGTTAAAGAATTAGCCGTTTTTGGTAAGGCTGTAGGGCGCTGGGAAGAAGCAGTTCCAGTTCTTGCTTAGATTTTAAATTAACATAATCTAACTAACAAGCCCCCTTAAAGGGGGTTTTTTGATAGCTATTTACCCAAAGATAATTCTCCTTTTTTACCTAAAATTCCTTGAGGTCGTGAGACAATTAAAACCATTAAAACTAAACCAATAATCATCATTCTTAAAGAACTTAATTGAGCTGTAGTTATAAAATCATAATTATCAGAAATAAACCTAGTTAAAGACTCGTAAGCCCAAAAAATTACCGAACCGAGTATCGTTCCTGCATTATTTCCAGCGCCCCCTACCACAATAATAATCCAAGCATTAAAAGTAATTAAAGATTCAAAACTACTAGGATAAATAGTGGTAAATTGCCAAGCATAAAAAGAACCAGCCAAACCTGCGATCGCCCCTCCCAACATAAAAGCCTGTAATTTATACCAAAAAATATTTTTACCCAATGCCCTCGGTATTTCTTCATCCTCTCGAATAGCTTTTAAAACCCTACCCCAAGGGGAATGAACCAGTAAATCTAAACCATAATAAACCCCGACCAAGGCAATTAACATTAATAACATTAATCCTGACTTATAGGTATAATTATAGAGAGCAATTACCCCATTAATATAAGTAATTAAAACTAATAAAAAAGTAATAAATCCTTTAATATATACATCTCTTGCCTTGGAAAATTGAAAACTTTTTCCCTGTATTTCCTTTCCCCCTTTGAGCTGTTTTTTAATATTAATAAATAAACGCCAAATTACAAAAATAGCCAAAAAAGTTAAAATAAAAATCATCATTAACTTTCCCGCAAAATTAGGTTGAAAAGAGCCAAAAGGTAAAGGATAACTTTGAATACCAAAATTCCCTTTCGTTAACCATTCCTCATTTTGTGCCACCAAACGGAGAAATTCAGCCACACCAATGGTGACAATGGCAAGATAATCTTCCCGTAATCGAAGGGTAGAAGCCCCCATTAATAAACCTAGTAAAGAAGCCCCGACAATGCCCACAATGACAGCAAAAAAAATGGGGACTCCCCCAAGACTCAGTAAAACTGTAGTATAAGCACCGATGGTCATAAATGCCACATGACCAAAATTAATTAATCCTGTAAAACCCCACTGTAAATTTAAGCCGAGGGCAAACAAGGCATATAAACCCGTGGAAATTGTTAAGAAAACAAGGTATTGAACCATTAAAAATGTTTAGCCTCCACTATCTTTATAATTAATTTTTTATCTTAAAATCTTTTCGAGTATAGTGGAAAAACAATTAGTATGGGTAGAAAACCTTGGATAAAAAAAGGGCGTTGTAGAGCGCCCCTTATAATGATTAATTATTCAATTTCGATGGAAGTCGGTTTACTATCATCCCCACCACTATTGCCATTATTGCGGCTAGAATCATCTAACGGTTGACGATATTGGGCGTAAAGGCGATCGCGCCAGGTAAAGAAAGGCTCATAGGCACTATTATCCCCTAAACCTGGAATAGCCTTTCCTGTAATATCCATCGGTACATCATAATAAGCAACTTCGGGAAATTTGATAATGGTGCTAAGGGCGGCCACCGTTAAATCCGCCAAAGTAGGCTCATCACCCACTAAATAGGGTTGATTTTGTAAAATGAGACTTAGAGCCTCTAAATCTTGTTTTAAACCCCTCTGAGCTTGTTTATATATATCACTACCAATGGCACCTAAAAAATCTCCTGGGATAGAGCCAACAATATTTTTTAATAAATCAGGGGTATCAGTGGGTAAAAAAGCAGTGCGGAAATTTTGATATTGATTAAGAGCCCCTAAAAAAGTTTTACGCCCCTTCAAACCTAAAGACTCATCCGCCCATTCTTCCATGAGTAAACATTGTCCCCTAGCCACCGCATCAGTCGGGATAAGGGGCTTTTCAGGGTATTTACGATCCAAATATAAAGCGATTTCCGTAGAATCACTAATTACCGTGTCACCATCCTTTAAAACAGGTACTTGTCTTTGTCCAGAAATCTTGAAAACCTCTAACTGCCCGATGCCGGGGGTAACTTCAATTTTTTTGTATTCTAAACCTTTGAAATCTAATATTAAACGTACTTTTTCGGAAAATTGTGATAATTCAAATTGATATAGTTCTAACATAAACCGACCTCAGTCTTCATAAAACTTAACATCTATACTTTAACTTGTTTTTTAAGAGTTGATGAAAAAGTCTTTTATCTCGTTATCTGGGAGCATGGGTGATTTATGTTAAAATTTTCGGCTTAAGGCAGGGAACGGGGAATAGGGAACAGTTTTTGATGATTTATAACTATAAATGAAGAATCTAAATATTTTTAACTACTTCTTAATCCTAAAAATTCAAAAACGCCGTATTCTTTTACTGGTAAAATTTGAGCGTTTCTGGGGGATTTTCTATTGTAATGATTTATGTAAACTTAATATTAATCATCGTATGAAATATAATTAAATGATGCAAAAAACTAAGCCTTCAAACAAAATATTATCACTATTGCCTGTTCCCCATTCCCTGTTCCCTTAAATGATAAATTAAATGATAAATTGTATCTAAAATCAGCAACGCTTAAGTTAACATTTCACTACCAATGAGCTTTTTATAACGTCTTGCTAACTCATTTTTCAAACTAGAGCCATCCTGCAAATACTTATCCTGTAACAAAATCTTCTCCGCCGCATCCCTCGCTAAAACCAACACTTCTTGATCTTCTACCAAACTCGCTAGGGCAAAATCAGGCAAACCCGATTGACGAGAGCCTAACACCTCCCCAGGCCCCCTTAACCTTAAATCCATCTCTGAGATGAAAAAGCCATCCTGTGACTGTTCCAACACTTTTAACCGTTGTACCCCATCGGGGGATTTACTACCGCTGATGAGTAAACAAAAGGATTTATGACTGCCACGGCCTACCCTACCCCTCAACTGATGCAGTTGTGACAAGCCAAAACGTTCGGCATTTTCAATTAACATTACCGTGGCATTGGGTACGTCAACCCCTACTTCGATAACGGTGGTGGAGACGATTATTTGGGTTTGGTTATCCCGAAAAGCGGTGAGGGCGGCTTCTTTTTCGTCTGATGACATACGCCCATGGAGTAAGCCCACATTAAAATCGGGAAAGATTTTCTCGCTAAATTTTTGATGTTCAACTACGGCGGCTTTTACATCTAATTTTTCTGATTCTTCAATCATGGGAAAGATTACATAAGCCTGTCTGCCTTGGGCAACTTCCCTTTTGATTAATTCATAGGCCTGGGTGCGCTGTTTTCCTGCCAATACCGTAGTTTGAATGGGTTGCCTACCGGGGGGAAGTTCGTCAATTTGGCTTACGTCTAAGTCACCGTGGAGGGTGAGGGCGAGGGTGCGTGGAATGGGGGTGGCTGTCATGGTAAGTACATGGGGCGCTTTTCCTTTAGCCAAAAGACGGGCGCGTTGTTGTACTCCGAAGCGATGTTGTTCGTCAATAACGACCAAACCAAGGTTACGGAATTTGACGGGATCTTGAATTAGGGCATGAGTACCGATTAACAGGGGTAATTCACCGCTTTGGAGGTGGGCATGGATCTCCCTCCTTTTGGCGATTTTGGTTGACCCTGTAAGCAATTCTACGGGCAAATGGAGGAGGTTAAACCACTGTACTATCTTGCGGTAATGTTGTTCTGCTAATACTTCGGTGGGTGCCATGAGGGCGGCTTGATACCCTGATTGGAGGGCGGCAAGGATGGCGAATACGGCGACGATGGTTTTTCCTGAGCCCACATCCCCTTGCACTAGACGATTCATGGGGGAGGATGATTCTAAGTCGGCTTCGATTTCGTTGATTACTCTTTGTTGGGCATCGGTGAGTTGGAAGGGGAGGAGTTTGTTAAATTCTTCGATGAGTTTCCCTTGGGGGATGAAGGGGGAGGCTTGGCGGTTTTGTTTGTCTTGTTTTTTTCTTTCTAAGAAGCCTAGTTGCAGGTAAAAGAATTCGTCAAAAATTAGTCTTCTTCTAGCGTCTGATAGTTGTTTTTGGTTGTCTGGGTAATGGATATGGGCGATCGCCCTTTGTAGCTCAACTAAGCTATACTGTCTTTTAAGATTAACAGGTAAAGGATCATCAATTTCCGAGAGAGTTGGTAAACACTCCACCACCGCCTTACGAATTAAATCCGCCGCCACCCCTTCGGTGAGAGAATATACAGGCAACAAACGACCTATTTTCAAAGAGTTAATATTACCCCCAGCCGAATCCAAAACCTCAAATTCAGGATTATCAAGGGTGATACCATACTTATTTCCCTTCACCAACCCTGAAGCCGCAATTAACGCCCCCATAGGATAAGAGCGCTTCATCTTCTCCTGCCATCCCCTACTACTAAAATAATTTCCCGCAAAAAAACGGCTTATTTTTAAGTCTCCTGTCTTATCTCGAATAACAAGACTCAAAATAGTAAGTTTTTTATTTTTAGGACTACTAAAACAAGAACATTTCTTCACCGTCCCAATCACCGTAACAGTGTCCCCTACCTCCAAATCCTTAATGGCAATCTTATTACCATAATCAATATGCTCCCGAGGATAGTAAAATAGAACATCCCTAACCCGATAAATACCCAACTTTTCCAACAACTTATTTTGTCGATTATTGACACACTTTAAGTTAATTACAGGACTATTTAAAGTAATCTTTTCAACAGTTTCCTTTACCTTGGGAGTTACACTTACAGTTTCCACCTTAGAAGGAAAAGGTATTATATTATCTTCTTTTATCGCTTCTTTTCTTTCGGCTTCTTCCTTTTGTTTTTCCTTTACTTCATCAATGAAATTCTCCACATAATCAATCAAATCTTTTTTTTCCTGTAAAGTTAGTCGAGGATACTCCGCAAAATCCTTCGCCACTTTTTGCCACTTAAAAGCAATCATCAAATTTAGCACGGGAGGAATCCCCCCAAAACTAAGACAGAGAAACTCATGGAAGCGATATTGATTCCCCTTCAAATTTTTATAACCATATTCCCTCTCCACCGACAAAGCCCTTTCAATTCTTTCCCAATCAGGGGATTTTCTACCCTCTCCACTCATGACTATTCCCTAGTCTCATCCGAAACTTTACGCTTTCTAGGATAACTGATTCTTGGTTTTTCCCTGACGAATTGAGTTGAGAATCAGAAAAAAGGTTTTAGAATAGGTTTAATTAAATTAACTCACCTGTCATTATGATAGATTTTACTGTTGCCATCTGTACCTATAACGGGGAAAAAAGAGTCCCTGATGTTCTCGACAGACTCAAACAGCAAATTGACACAGAGGATATTAACTGGGAAATAATAGTTATTGATAATAACAGTAATGATAATACTGCCAAAGTAATCAAAGAATATCAAAATAATTGGAATTTTTCTAATCCTATTAAATATTATTTAGAAACCAGACAGGGATTAGCTTATGCCCGTAGATGTGCTATAAAGAATTGTCAATCAGAATTGATCGGTTTTTTAGATGATGATAACTTGCCAAGTCAGAATTGGGTAAAAGAGGCTTATATTTTTGGTAAACAACATCCCAACGCAGGGGCTTACGGTGGTCAAATTCATGGTTTATTTGAAGTAGAACCACCTCCCGGATTTGAAAGAATTGCCCGTTATTTTGCCCTAATCAAAGGAGATAAAACCTATTGTTATAACGAAAAATATAAGGATACTAGAAAAAAAATGTATCCTCCTGGGGCAGGAATAGTAATTAGGAAAAAAGCATGGCTAGAAAGCGTACCAGAAGAACCCTTATTACCTCAAACCAATGAAGATTTAGAAATGCTATCCCAAATTTTTAACCAAGGCTGGGAAATCTGGTTCAACCATCTTATGGAAATAGAGCATTTTATTCCTCAATCACGTTTTGAGCCTGAATATTTAAAAAAATTCTTCCGTCAAAATGGATTATGTCGTTATCAAGTGAGGATGTTTAACTACTCTAATTGGCAAAAGCCTTTTATAACTATTTTATATTTTATAAATGATTTAAAAAAAATTATTGTATTTTATATAAAGAATAAAAAAAACTTAAAAAAAGATGTAGTGTGTATGGGAGAAATGGAGCTTTTAAGACATATATTAATGAGTCCTTTTTCTTACTAAATTGTTTATCTAATATCCTATTTAACACACATAATATATAATTCAAAATACATATTTTTATATAATAATTAATGATAATTCCACCTATCTACTTCTATCTACCAGAATCAAAATGCTCTATTCATGAATTGCCAAAAAATGTTGGTGAATATTGGCAATGGCAAATACGGAAAGGAACTCATGAGTTTGGAGATTGCGCATGGACATTATTAACTTATTTATATTTGAAAGAAAGTAACTTTCCTTGTTATTTTACTAATATGATACCTTTGGAAGGGATTTGCATTTCTCACCGACCACTTTTATCGGATACTCTTAAGCCTAACTCGCAATTATTACTTGTTGCGATACAGGGCGATCGGGGAAGACATCCCTATGCACAACTTCATGTTGTGCAAAATCCTTTACAACAAGTGCATAAGAAATTTTTAAATTCTTGGGAAAGTTCATATATTCCCTTTTGGACACAACCTGGACTAATTCCTAGAAATCCTCAACGTGGTAATTTTTTTAAAAATATTGCTTTTTTTGGACAAAAAAATAATCTTATTCTCCCACTCCGACAATCATCTTGGAAAAAAACACTAAAAGAATTAGACTTAAATTGGCAAATTATTCCGCCCACTTCTTGGAATGATTATAGTGAAGTAGATGCGATCGTTGCCATCCGTAAATTTGGTTATAGTTGGGATCACACTTGGAAACCAGCGTCAAAACTTCACAACTCTTGGTTGGCTGGTGTCCCCGCTATATTTGGGTGTGAATCTGCATATCAGGCAGAAAGACAAAGTGAATTGGATTATTTGGAAGTTAGTTCTTTTGACTCTCTTTTATCAACTATTAAGCTACTAAAAGAAAATATACCGTTAAGAGAAAAAATATTTAAAAATAGTCAAGTCAGAGCTAAAGAAGTACAACCGGAGAATACTATCTCTAAATGGCAGAATTTTTTGACTACCAAAGCTGTTCCTAAATATCAAGACTGGGTTTCAATGCCTGAGTCGAAAAGACAAGAGTTTATACAATTACGTGCTTTGACATATCCTTTCTATCTAAAACAACGTCAGTTAAGATTTATAAACGCTAAATTAACTAATATATTTACTCCAGAAAATTTTGTTGGTCAAACAGGGAAGTATTTATAACATTAAGTATAATTTTTATACATATCAGGTTGTGTATTTTTAATAGAAAGTATTGAATAGTTTTCTAATTAAAAATTTCCAAAATTTAGTATCTCCAAATTTATCTATAATACTTAAAATTCTTAATTTTATATATCGTTTGGAAGGATGATTTTCAGGGTTTATTGTGAGGACTCTACGGGCGGCATTTGCTAATACAGCATTATTGCGAGTTTGAATATAATTGATTCCAGCGGTTTCCATTATTCTGCCACTGATAAAGTCTTTGTCCTTGTCGTCAAGATTATCACAAAATTCTTCAAATAACTTATCCCATTTTGCTTCAATGGGGTTTGAAATTTCCTGTAATCGTTGTTTTGACAAAAACACGGCAAAACAAAATAACTTAGCTTGATACTCCACTTTTTTGTAATCAGAAGCCACTGAACTATTAGGCATATATATTTGTTCATAAAGAATAGAGTCAATTTTTGCCAACTTGGAAAAATCTAGCATTCTCAACCATAGATCTATATCTTGAGCATATTTGAAAAAACGTCTATAACCTCCAGTTTGAATATATGTTGAACGCCTAAAGGTTACTTCTCCATGTGTATAGTAGTTACCAAAAAATAATTCTTGAGGATCATTTATTAACAGTTTATTTTTCTTATCTTTAGTTGTTCTTATAGTTTTTCCTTCATGTGTTAATTTTCTTACGTGACAGCCAACAGCACCGATAGAAGAGTCAGACTCTAATAGTTCAATTTGTTTTTCTAGTCTTGTTAGATGAGAAATATCTCCCGCACCATGAATGGCAATATAAGGGGTATCAATTCCTTCTAAAGTATCAATTAGGCTATCAATAAATCCTTTATTTTTTTGGTGAATTATTGTTAACTGAGGATTATCGAGTGCCGTAAATTCATCTAAAATTTCTTTTGTGTTATCAGTAGAACCATCATTAACGATAATGTACTCAAAATCTTGATAAGTTTGATCTATGATACTTTGTAGTGAGGCTCTATTAGACTCGCCTTTATTGAAAGTACAAGTTACAATGGTTACTTTTTTTGTCATGATTGCTGGGAAGTATAATTATTTAATGATATGTGATTTGCTCAAATTAAATAACAAAACAAGCGCATTTATACATTCATTTTGTGCTTATACCTTCAAAGAGGAACAGAAAAAAGATCTACATACTGTTGCGTAACTTTTGCTAAGGTAAACTGTTCCAACCATTCTGTATCAATAGATTTAATTTCTCCTGATAAAATATCCAGTATTGCTTCAGAAAGAAGTTTAACATCTAAAATAGGTACTAATGTACCGTATTTACCATGATCAAGAATTTCCTCTGGACCACTAGGACAATTAGTTGAGACAACAGAGGTACCAACAGCCAAAGATTCGATTAAAACGGTGGGAAGCCCTTCCCATTGAGAAGATAGTACTAGCATTGTTGCCTTTTTCATATAAGCATAGGGATTCTCGACAAAACCTTGTAAGATTATGTCTTCTTTTAAATTTAATTGATTAATTAAATCATTAAGTTTTTTCTTTTCAGGACCTTGACCTAAAATCATTAAACGGCAAGGTTTTATTTGTTTCACTTTTGCAAATGCTTTAATAAGAGTCGGATAATCTTTTTGTTGATTTAATCTACCGACCGCTAAAATCACTGGTGGTTGTTGGGCCTCAAACCAAGGATGATTGATTGATTGTTGGGCTTTTGCTAATAATTCTGGTGTAATAACAGGGTTATAAATTACTTTTATTTTTGACGGTGGGATACCTGTCACTTTGGCTAAATCTTTAGCAGAACCATGAGACACAGTAACAATCTCATTCGCTAAGGGATAAAATAGTTTTGCGAATAATGGAGACCATTTTTCACTACCCGTTTGATTTTTGGCATGAACAGACAAAGTGTTATGTTCAGATACGATAACTTTAGTTTTTACCCTTGCTAAGTATTTAGCCCAAATAGCAATTTCATTGTTGTAATGCATTGCAGAAAAAAGAATTTGAGGTTTTTCTTTTTTTAAATAATTAACTAGCTTCGGTAAGCCCTTTAATAATTTAGGAGTGCCAAGAGTAATAATTCTTACTTCAGGAGATACTTCTTTTAAATAAGGACCTGCTGGTATATTTAAAATCAAATCAACCGTAATTCCCTTTTCAACAAGCCCTTTGGTTAGATTGATTATTACTTTTTCTGCTCCTCCTCCAGAAAGCATTCTTAAATAAAAAGCTACTTTTGGCTTGACTTCATTATGCATATTGAATTTATGAGAACTTTAATATATATTTTTTTTACGAAGTAATTTAAACATTATCGATCGGTTATACCTTAGCGGAACACAAAAATATAGGGAGATTATTTAAAAAGATTATGACGAGTTAATCTGATTGCCAATTGACTCCTAATTGGGTCAATTTTTTCTCCAGCTGATCGTATCCCCTAAATATTTGCCAAGCATTAGTAATAGTAGTTGGACTATTAGCAATGAGACTGGCTATCATTAGAGCTGCTCCAGCCCTCAAGTCAAGAGCTTTTACTTCATTGCCTTGAAGATTTTTTCCTCCTTCGATTAATAATAAATTATTTTTCACTTGATAAATCATTCCCATCTTTGCTAATTCTTGTGCATAAGCATAACGTCCTGGAAAGCGTAGATCAATGATACGGCTTTCTCCTTGAGCCATGGCACCTAGTACAGCAAAAAGAGGTTGCATATCGGAGTTAATCCCAGGATATGGACCGGTGCTGATGTCGATGGGATAACATTTTGATCCTCTCACTATCAAATGATTTTCGGAGCGATAAAAACGGACTCCACTTTCACGTAAATGAATAAGAGGCACTTCTAAATGCTCGAAAGGAAAATCAACAATTTCAACATCGCCATTGGTAACAGCAGAACCAATTAGCCATGTAAGAGCTTCTATATTGTCAGGAATTACTTCGTGGGTTGTACCTCCTAATTGTTCTACACCTTCGACAATAATACTTTCTTGACCTCGTACTTCTATTTTTGCCCCCATAGATCGCAAAAAATTGATTAAATCATGAATTTCAGGTCTAATGTGAGGACCCCAAATACGGGTTTGACCTTCTGCTAAACACGCACAAATAATACTATTTTCAGTTGCTCCTGTAGAACGAATAGGCAGATAAATATCTGAGCCTTGAAGTTTTTTGTTTCCTGAAATTTCTGCACAAAGATAATTATCTTCTTGCCATACTTTAGCACCTAAAGATTTTAAGATCATTATGTGAAGATCATATTTACGATCGCCCAGTTGACACCCCCCTGGTAATGGAACTTTCCCTTGCCCTGTACGGGCGACTAAAGCTCCCAAAATCAAAAGAGTATTACGAATGGATCTTTTATTCCAAATCAAGTGTGAGGAAGGAAAGCGAAGCTCGGTAATCTCGATTTCATTTTCATTTATTAATTTACAATGTTTTCCCAACACTTCTAACATTTCAACATGAATATCAACATCAAGTAGAGTGCTAGGATAATTTTTTATAATCACAGGAGATGAGGTAAGTAGAGATGCTGCTAATAAACGAAGGGCAGAATTTTTAGCGCCACCGACTTTTATTTTCCCTTCTAACCGTGAAGGATGAAGAATTAATTTATTTACATTTTTAGCCATTTTCATAAATTCACAGTTGTGTTATGGAGTCATTCTAAGGCAAAAAACAAACTTCTGTTTCCAAATTAATTCCTATTTTTTCTCTTACAACATCTTGAATATGGTTTATCAATTCACGGACATCATGGGATGTGGCATTGCCCAAATTCTCAATCCAGTTTGCATGAACGGGGCTTACCCTTGCACCCCCAATCTGAAAACCTTTTAAACCTGCTTGTTCAATACACCATCCAGCACTTTTACTACCGCGGGGAGATTTAAAGGTGCTTCCTGCTGTGGGTTTATCTAAAGGTTGCTTACGCTTACGCTCTGCGAGATGGGCAAATGTATTCTTTTTTATTTCTTCAGGATCGCCCGAGTGTTCTAATATAAAACGAGCTTCTACAATTAGGCGTTTCCCGTCCAATAAATTTGTTTGTCGATACTGTGCATCAATATCCTTCATCGTTAGGGTTTCAACACTGCCATCAAGATTCAAAACATCAAAATCCTTGACAATGGATGTCATTTCACGGGGACGGAATACTGTAAGCCCGGCATTCATAGCTATAGCTCCTCCCACGGTTCCAGGAATACCAATCAGAAATTCAAAACCAGAGAAACCTTGTTTGGCGGCAAACTGTGACAAATGAGGCAAAAAAACACCACTTCCAGCGATGATAACATCATCTTCTCTTTGCAAATCAGTTAAAGAATTACGAGTTACTATTACTAACCCTGGTAATCCCGCATCATCTATTAATAGATTTGAACCACGACCAATAAAGTATGTAGGTATGTTATTGGTGAAAGCCCACTTTATCACTTGAGGTAGTTCTTCTGGAGTTGGTTCAGTAAAATATTTTGCTTTTCCACCTATTTTCCAAGTAGTGTAAGGAGTTAACAAAATATCTGTTTGTATCTCTTTTGGTAAATTCATCGTCTGTATTATTTATTATTTTTGTAGGGAATCCCCACTGCCGTAGTGTTTGCTGGTACATCACTTAACACTAAACAGTTCGCTCCAATAATAGAATTTTTTCCAACCCTTACTCCCCCTATAATAATAGCTCCTGCAAATATTTTTACTCCCGATTCAATGTAAGGATATTCCTGAGGGCTGTTTTTTTTCCATGACTACCGATAGTGACATTCTGCCATATTTTGACATTTTCTTCTATCACTACTCCTTCACCAATAACAATACCGACACTATGAGGAAAAACTACTGTTTCGTCAATTATAGATTTTTCAGAGATATAACATCCATATTTTGCTTGTTTATATCTAACTAATTCTGCTAAAAATAAAAACCCTCGATTATGTAAATATCGTGAGATTTTGTAATACATCATTATTTTACTTTGAGGGTTAAGAAATGTTTTTAGTATTCTTTTAGTCTTTGATATTAATTTTGACTGTAACATTTTGGCACATCATAATATATTTTGTATTTTACTTATTCTATGATTTCTCATCATAATAATGAGTCGGACATCAAAAGCACAATGACCATCGCACTTTACCATTTACAAATAAGTGCGATCGCCTTTATCTCCTTAGAAACAGAGGAGATTTCGAGAAAATTACCAGGCTAAGTAGTTAAAATTAGTTGATTGAGCAAAAATGTTTTTCTAACTAACCTGAAATACTATGCAGTTAATGCACCCCTGTTTAAAAGACTTACTTTTAATTCCTGAATACAATCAAAGTGCGATCAACAAAGAGATATAAGCTATAATTTCTATAGAAACCATAGAAGCTATATAAATTAGAAAAAATGATGGGAAAAACTCTCTCTGCCCATGTTGATATGGAAACTTCAGAACGAATTACCGCTTTGTCAAAAAAAGAAAATCGTTCAAAATCTCAAATTGCAAGTACGGCCATTAAATTAGGTTCTATCTTACCACCTAATGCTTGGTCGGCTTTATTGCAATTAACTAATGTTGCTTCAAAATCACAATGGCTCGAAATTAGTCAAGACATTACCAGAGTACTGTTACATCATCAATACAAATTAGCCCAAAAAAGAATTGCTGAAAATATAGATCAAGAATGGTTAAGTAGCTTGAAAACAGAAGATGATATTTTATCCGCATCTATCGGATTAACTGGTGATGTGTAAGCCTTTAAAGTTATGCCTTGATTTGAATATTTGGTGTGCAGCATTATTAGCTGATATTAAAGGTAATCAAAACTCTGCTTGTCAAAGTATTGTTGATTTTGTTCGTTATGGGCATTGTTATTCAAGAAAAGTAGAACTTATTATTTCTTGGGGAATGTTAAATCGTTTAGAACAAGTTTTATTGCGACTAACTCCCCTCGCTGAGGATGCTTCTTTTTATGTCAATATTATTTCTAGTTACGCTCAGCTTAGTAATCCTCAGTTAATCTTAGGCGGTACAGGAGTTCTTGCTATTGATGACTTGGAAGATCAACAAGTTTTAGAAACTGCTGTAGCTGGAAAAGCTGATCTATTGATAACTGCTAATTTTCAGGATTTTCTCAACAAAGATGTGAAAACCATTATTCCAAACAAGCACGCTATTTATGATTTTCCTCATTATAATATTCATATTGTTCATCCTTATTTAGCTATTAATTGGTTAAATAAAGGCACAATTCCTCCTATATCTCAACCATCGTAATTTCCTGTGTCATTTCCTCAAAGTTCTACAACTCATCAATCAGACATCCAAGGCGGAGTTACGATCGCACTTTACCATTTACAAATAGGTGCGATCGCCTTTATCTCCTTAGAAACAGAGGAGATTTCGAGAAAATTACCAGGCTAAGTAGTTAAAATTAGTTGATTGAGCAAAAATGTTTTTCTAACTAACTCGAAATACTATGCAGTTAATGCACCCCTGTTTAAAAGACTTACTTTTAATTCCTGAATACAATCAAAGTGCGATCGCCTTTATCTCCTTAGAAACAGAGCTACCAAATTGGTTACTAAAACTTAGTAAACTATTTCCCTATCAAATTGGGTTACAAATCAGACGGGAATATCGTCATATTGCCATGGGATTAAGAGCATTTAAATTTAAAGATATTGACTCAATTTTTGTCTTTGAATTTTATAATCAACATTGCTTATTTTTACTACCCCTACTGGCATTGAGAGGAAAATTAACCTTTCTTACTCTCCATGGTAATCAACAATTTGCGATGAATAGTAAAATAAAATATTTAGGTTTTATTTATCTAAAAATTTATCTAGAATTATTTAGAAACTTAAAAGTAGTTTTGCTAGAAATTGATGATGATGTAATTCCTGAAAAATACAGATTTCCTGACTATTGTAAATATTTAATGCCCCTTCCTATTCTTAGTGAAGTAACACCAAGGCTAAAATTAGGAGAAAGATTATCGGAAAATGAAACTATCAAAATTGGGGTAGTAGGCATGATTCGCCCCGATAAACCGATCGCCCTTATCCTTGATAAAATACAACAGTATATTACCGATAGTGATCATCAATGTGAATTAATCATCGGTACACCTCTAGGGCAAAAACCAGCCTATCTCGATGAAGTAAAAGCAACTTTGCTCGACACCACCAAAGAAGAAGATTATTTAAAAGTATTACAGCAAATCGATATACTAATCATACACTACGACCAAGAGCGTTATTTTTACCGTGCCAGTGGGGTAATTAGCGATGCGGCTTCGGCTGGTTGTCATATTATTGCCTCTGATTACCCCGTAATTCATCATCAGGTTAATCATCCTGTCAAAATTGGTTACAACTTTTCAGATTTTGCCCAAATACCAAAATTAATAGATCAAACCATTGAAGATATTAAAAATCATGGGCAGGATAACCATTGGCAATGGAGAGAAGCTAGAACAGTAAGGGCGATCGCACCTATTTTTGACGTAGAGAAAAAGTGAGATCATCAAAGACCCGAATCTTACGCCCATTTCAAGCATCCCGTATTGCTGCTACCTTCCGGTCCTGACAAAGTTTGAGCGTCGAAACCGCATAAGTCCGAGTCAGTTAATATTATAGCCCATTGCAAAGGTAAATTTCAACTACCACAATCATTACCAGTATCAATTATCATCATAAAATACAAAAAAGCATATCCCCAAACTAACTAGAATATGAATATATTAGTAACAGGTGCCGCAGGATTTATTGGTTTTTATCTAACTCAAGAATTATTATCCAAAGGAGAATCTGTTATCGGTATAGATAATCTGAATGATTACTACGATACCTCCCTCAAAACAGCCCGATTACAAGAATTAGAAACACAAAAAAACTTCACCTTTCATAAACTAGATTTAGCGGATAGAAAAAATTTAGAACAGTTATTTAAAAACAATCAATTTGATTTTGTAATACATCTAGCCGCCCAAGCAGGGGTAAGATATTCCATCGAAAATCCCCATGCCTATGTAGATAGTAACCTAGTGGGTTTTGTAAATCTTTTGGAATGCTGTCGCCACAATAGCATAAAACATTTAGTTTTCGCCTCCTCTAGCTCAGTTTATGGGGCTAACAAAAAGATTCCTTTTTCCACCTCCGACAATGTCGATAATCCTGTTAGTTTATATGCCGCCACCAAAAAGGCCAATGAATTAATGGCACACACCTATAGTCATCTGTATCATATTCCTTGTACGGGATTACGCTTTTTCACCGTTTATGGGCCTTGGGGAAGACCTGATATGGCATACTTTTTATTTACTAAGGCTATTTTAGAGGGAAAACCGATTAAGGTTTTTAATTATGGCAAAATGCAGCGAGATTTTACCTATATCGATGATATTGTGGAGGGAATTATTAGGGTGATGAATCATATTCCTCAATCATCAACAGCTGAGGATAGAAGCAAAATTCCTCCTTATAAGATATATAACATAGGTAATAATCAACCCGTTGAGTTAACTAGATTTATTGAAGTTATTGAAAATTGTTTGGGTATGAAAGCAGAAAAGAATTTCTTACCCATACAACCGGGAGATGTGCCAACAACCTATGCAGATATTGATGATTTAATTCAAGATGTCGGTTTTAAACCTACTACTTCCATTGAGGAGGGCATCGAAAGATTTGTAAGTTGGTATAAGAATTATTACGAAACTAACTAGCACATATATGTTATTTTGTCAATAAAAGTAATTAAACTTTAGACAGGGATGGATTTTTGTTAACATTTTGTAATAGTTACTAAAATTAATTCCTATGACACAATCTACCCTAGAAAAAGCAAAAGCCCCTGTAGTTTTACCTGTGGGGGGAGAGGATGAAGATAATTTTAATTATCAAGAGGTTTGGTATCCTGTGTTTTTTGTGGAGGATTTGCAAAAAAATCGACCTAATTCTTTTACTTTGTTAGGGGAAGATATTGTAATTTGGTGGGAGGAAAAAACTTCTCAATGGCGAGTATTTACCGACAAATGCCCCCATCGTTTAGCGCCTTTAACGGAAGGGAGAATTAATGAGGAGGGTTTGTTGGAATGCCCTTACCATGGTTGGGCTTTTTCTGGGGAGGGAGATTGTGAGGTGATACCCCAACAACAAGAAAATCAACGGGCGCATACTTCTTCCCGTGCCTGTGTGAAGGCTTATCCTTGTAAGGTTGAGCAGGATTTATTATTTGTTTATGCTGGTGATCCTGATAATGCGGATAAAACTCCTATTCCCATCGTAGATCCTTTGGAGGAAGATAAGGATAAATGGTTGGTGTTAAATACTTTTCGGGATATTCCTTATTCTGCCCTCACTTTATTGGAAAATGTTTTAGATTCTAGTCATATCCCCTATACTCATCATGGTTCTGTGGGCGATCGCTCCAACGTTTCTACGGTAGAATTAGAAATTATCAGTAGTAATAGGCAAGGCTTTAATGGAGTATGGCAAGAAGGGCCAAGAAAAGGTAAGCTAGGCAGTCAATATACTACCTTTGTTGCCCCCAATTTAATGTGGCACGACTTAACCTCTAAACAATTTGGACGCACCATGACGGTGGTTTATGCTACTCCTATTAGTAAAGGAAAATGCCGTTTGTTTGCTCGTTTTCCCTTCCAATTTTCCTCAAAAATTCCTCAATTTTTTATCAAATTAACCCCTCGTTGGTATTCCCATCTTAATCAAAATGCTATCCTTGAAGATGATCAAATTTTCCTCCATTATCAAGAGCGATACTTAGAAAAATTAGGCGGTAGCGAAAAATATGAAAAAGCCTGTTACTTACCCACTAAGGCAGATTTATATGTAACCGAATTTAGACAGTGGATAAATAAATATAATGCCGAATTATTCCCTAATCAAGACTTACCAGCAACCCCTACCCACGATATTTTATTAGAGCGTTATCATTCCCATACAGAAAAATGTTCTAGTTGTCGTCAGGCACTGAACAATATTCAAAACATTCGTCAAATTTTAATCATTTTTACTGCTATTATTTGGTCACTTTTACCGATGATTTCTCTTAATTTCCCGAATATATCTCCAGTAATTATTTATTCAATAGTGATCGTTAATTTAATCAGTATTGTCAGTTACTTTTATCTAGGAAAAATTGAAAAAAGATTTTATCAAGGTCAAAAAATAGCTCCTAGAAATATTACAAAATAATTTATTATAAATAGGTTTTTTGGGGATAGCTATAGTATGCCTAAATACTGTATATTTTCTAGCTTCTCCATAACCTAAAATAAACCCATATTTAAAAATTAATAAGCTCCATTATTTTTAGTAAAAAACATCACCGCAATAGTTTTAAGAACAATCCAAATATCAAACATAAAATTATTATTCATAACATAATAAACATCCATTAAAATACGACGATTATAAGGAATATCATTTCTTCCCGATACCTGCCATAATCCTGTGATCCCTGGCTTGATAGTTAATACTTTATCAATTTTATTACCATACATACAAAGCTCTTTGGGGACAAGAGGACGAGGCCCAACAATACTCATATCACCTTTTAATACGTTCCAAAATTGGGGAAATTCATCTAAACTTGTGGCTCGTAAAAATCTACCAATCCAAGTGATACGAGGATCTTTTTTTAGTTTAAAATTATTTTCAAATTCAGCTTTTTTATGGGGACATTCTGCTAAAATTTTGTCTAAGATTAGATCAGCATTTTTAACCATGGTTCTAAACTTAATACATTTAAAAGTTTGAAAATTTTTGCCTACTCTTTCTTGATAGTAAAAAATTGGTCCAGGGGAGCTAATTAATATTAATAGGGCAATGGTAAAGTAGATGGGAAAACAGATTATTAATACTGTGGCGGAAAAAATAATGTCAAATACTCTTTTATAACGATAGCTATGGGAAATGGTTGATTGTGCGATCGCCCTTGATTTTGTAGAGCTACGCGCGCTTTTCCTAGACAAAAATTGGGTATTGATGGTCATTGTTACTCCTCTAGTCACACCTGATTAATTATCATCGAGAACAAAATATTTTAAATATCTCGATAATTGAGGGAAAATAGTTCATTTATTAAGTTGGTTTTATTATTACTCAAAATTGTGATAGATGAATTGTTTATTTTGGACTAAATTCATATAAACATTGATCAATGAATTGTTGATATGACTGTTGAAATCTTTGTAAACTGAACCTTTGAGCATTAATAAGACAATTTTCGGCATGGAAATGGGGTAATAAATTTTCAAAATTATTGACAGCATCAACCAATGATTCTACGGTTTGAGATGAGAAAAAAAGCCCCGTGCCAGTATCCTGATGGGTTCGTATGTCAATAACCGTTTCTAAAGCTCCCCCTTGCCCATAGGCAATCACAGGAGTGCCACAGGCTTGGGCTTCTACAATGGCGATGCCAAAATCTTCACAAGCACCGTATATAAAAGCCTTAGCGGAGGATAAATATTTTTTAAGGGTTATGTCATCCACTGACCCTAAAAGGGTAATATTAGGCTTGGCAAGGGCTTGTATGGATTTATATTCAGGGCCATCCCCAATGACAACTAAAGGTTTTCCTAGTTGATTAAAGGCTTCAACAATGAGGGATACTTTTTTATAACTGACAAGGCGAGATACAATTACGTAAAAATCTGATTTTTGAGCCTCAAAGGGAAACTTATCTACCTGTACGGGGGGATAAATTACTTCTGCTTCCCGACGATAACAACGCCATATTCTTCTCGCTGTGTGGTGGGAATTAGCGATAAAGTAATCTACCCGATGGGCTGAGATTACATCCCATTGTCTTATTTTGTGGAGGAAATAACGGGCAAAAAATCCTTTGAGGGGTGAGGTGCGCTGGAGATAGTCAAAGGTTAAATCCCAAGCATAGCGCATGGGAGTATGGCAATAACAAATATGAAGTTGAGCGGGGGTGGTGATTATCCCTTTTGCTACTGCATGGGAAGAAGATAACACCAAATCATATTCTGTTACATTTAGTTGCTCTACGGCAATGGGCAATAGGGGTAAATAGTTTTGGATGCCGTTTTTGCTCAGGGGAAAATGTTGTAGGAAAGAAGTGTTGATTTTTCGTCCATAAAGGTAACTTTGAGGATTGGAAGACTCGAAATCGATGAGGGCATATAGTTCAATATTATCTATTAGCTCTAAAATCTCTTTAACTACTAACTCCGAACCTCCCGTCGCCTTGGGGGTTAACCATTCATGGACCAATGCTGTTTTCATGAAAACTTAGAATTCATCATTATCGGAATTGTAGTTTTCATTATCCCGTTTCGAGCCTAATAAATCAAGGTTACTAACTCTTATAACGGGTTTTGAACGATTTGCCCCTGTGTTACGATCGCTCCAGGTATCAATTTTTAGTGATCCTTGAATACCAATTAAACTACCTTTTTTAGTGTAATTTCCTGCAATTTCCGCAGTTTTTCCCCAAATTTCTAACTCAAACCAATCGGGGCCTTCATCCCTTTTACTACGACGATTCACCGCTAGGGTGAGACGACATTTAACACTTCCAGAGTCAAAATAACGAACTTCAGGATCTGTACCCGTACGACCTACTAAATTAACAATGTTTAGACTCATACTTTTGCCTACACTCTCATAATGTACTAATATTATACTATGATCTAAGGCAATTATTCAGATTGATAATTTTCGTCGGGGGGTAAATTAGAGCCATGGGCGGCCTCAAAAGCAAGGCGATCGCACCTTTCATTTTCTTTATTACCAGCATGACCTTTAACCCAGATAAATTCTACGTCATGTTGACGACACAGAGCCAATAAATCTGCCCACAAATCAGGATTTTTTGCTTTTTCTTTGGCATTGCGCTTCCAACCATTTTTTTCCCACTTCTGCGCCCATCCTTTACTAATGGCATTAACCACGTATTGAGAATCAGTATATAATTTGACTTGACATTTTTTCTTGAGGGAGCTTAACCCAGCGATGACCGCAAAAATTTCCATACGGTTATTAGTGGTTAAACTAAATCCCCCTGACAACTCCTTACGGTGTTGCCCATATAATAATACTACTCCGTAACCCCCAGCCCCCGGATTGCGCAGACAAGAACCATCGGTATAAATTTCTACTTCTTGTAGCCCTTGTTTACTCATGATTATTTCCTTTAAATACCTTATCCATTTGACTATTGATCATATTGGTAATAGCTTTTTCATAGTTAGAGGCGATCGCCAATAAAATTCCTCCAAAAATATACCATGGCAAAGGAGCAATAAAAGTCTTTACCCATAAGCCAAACTGAGCCAGAACAAACAATAACGCAAACAAAACAAGCCAAGCCTTCATTATCAGTTAACTCCTCACAACTGCCCACAACCTAACATAATAAACGCTGAAGTTCACAAAAAAAAGGTAAATTTCAACGGAAAATAACCATAAAAAAGATGGGCATTGCCCACCTTATAAAAACTATTCAGTTATGAATAATTGTGATTATTTAGCCAAAGCCAATTCACGCTCTTTAGCTTCCTTGATTACCTCATCAGCGATATTCTTGGGACAAGGAGCATAATGGGAGAATTCCATGGAGAATTGACCACGTCCAGAAGTCATGGTACGTAAATCACCAATATAACCAAACATCTCACTTAAAGGAGCTTCAGCCTTAATTCTTACGCCCATGGGAGTAGTATTTTGAGATTTAATCATGCCACGACGACGGTTAATATCACCAATTACGTCTCCGATGTGATCTTCAGGGGTAAATACATCCACATTCATAATAGGCTCAAGGATTTGAGGACCGGCTTTAGGAATAGATTGACGATAACCCGCTTTAGCTGCGATTTCAAAGGCGATCGCACTAGAATCCACAGGGTGGAAAGCACCATCAGTTAAAGTAACCTTGAGATCCACACAAGGATAACCAGCTAATACACCTTTTTCGATACTGCTTTCAAAACCTTTATTAACCGCAGGCCAGAATTCACGGGGAACATTACCACCAGTTACCTTAGATTCAAACTGGAATCCAGTACCAGGTTCACCAGGTTCAATGGTGTAGTCAATACGTCCAAATTGTCCAGAACCCCCAGACTGTTTCTTATGGGTATAGCTATCATTAATTACCTTGGTGATAGACTCACGGTAAGCCACTTGAGGTTTACCAACTTCTACTTCTACCCCGTGGGTACGTTTGAGGATGTCCACCTTAATATCAAGGTGTAATTCACCCATCCCTTTAATAATGGTTTCACCGCTTTCTTGGTCAGTTTCCACATAGAAAGAAGGATCTTCTTGAACCATTTTACTAAGAGCCATACCCATTTTTTCATTACCACCTTTTTGGGTAGGTTTGATGGCAATAGAGATTACAGGCTCAGGGAATACCATGGGTTCAAGGGTAGCAGGATTGTTAGGATCACAGATAGTGTGACCAGTTTGGATGTTTTTCATCCCTACAATAGCCACGATGTCTCCTGCTTGGGCTTGATCAATTTCAATACGATCATTAGCGTGCATTTCCACAATTCTACCCACACGCTCACTCTTACCAGTGGCTGTATTTAATACAGTCATACCTTTTTCGAGGACACCAGAATAAATACGAGTAAAGGTAAGGGCGCCGTAGCGATCGTCCATAATCTTGAAAGCTAAAGCTCTGAAAGGCTCTTCTGCATCAACTTTGGCAAATTCACCAGTTTCGTTACCTTCCAAATCTACAATAGGCTGAGGATTAACTTCATTAGGAGCAGGTAAATAATCAACCACCGCATCCAAAACTAATTGTACCCCTTTATTTTTGAAAGAAGAACCGCAATAGGTGGGGAAGAAAGCTAGATCACGGGTACCTTTACGGATACAACGTTTAATATCCTCGATGGCAATTTCTTCACCTTCAAGATATTTTTCCATCAATTCCTCATCCTGTTCCACCGCAGTTTCAATCAACTGTTCACGGTACATTTCTACGTCTTCTTCCATGTCCGCAGGAACATCTTCGATGGTGTAGTTCATGGGATCTCCAGAATCATCCCAAATCCATGCCTTACGGGTTAATAAATCCACAACCCCTTTAAATTCGGTTTCAACACCGATGGGTAATACCATCACCAAGGGAGTCGCCGCCAGAATTTCTTTTACTTGCTTCACAACACTATAAAAATCAGCCCCAGTACGGTCTAATTTATTAACATAGATGATACGAGAAACCTTAGAATCATTAGCATAACGCCAGTTGGTTTCCGACTGAGGTTCAACCCCACCAGAACCACAGAATACCCCAATACCACCATCAAGAACTTTTAAAGAACGATATACCTCGATGGTAAAGTCCACGTGGCCTGGAGTATCAATGATATTGAATTGATAATCTTTCCAGAAACAACTTGTAGCGGCGGATTGAATGGTGATTCCTCGCTCCTGCTCCTGTTCCATAAAGTCGGTGGTAGCGGCTCCATCATGTACTTCGCCAAGTTTATGAATTTTACCAGTTAATTTTAGGATTCTTTCTGTAGTAGTGGTTTTTCCAGCGTCAACGTGGGCAAAAATCCCAATATTTCTATATCGAGCGAGGTCCTTTTTCATAATTTATCTATAAATATACAGCTTATGTTTTCTTACCTAAATTTTGTTTTATTTTTTTAGGTGGTTGAGTAAAAAAATTGTTGCACTCTAGCTAGTGGCAACTTTATTCATAGTCTTGATATTGAATGATTATAGACTTTGGTTTTTAGCCTAGGCTTGACGATTACTTTCTGTCTATATCTATTTTTCAAGGTTTTGAAATGTTCTAGTTGATTATATCATAGCGTTACATTATATAAACAAGTTACCCCATGAAGCTAATCTATGGGCGATAATAAAAGGTTATCTTTTTTTATAGATTTATTTTCTGGATTTATTTATCATTAAATGACCATAAATCTTGAATGAAGTGTCTGAGAATTTTTTTGGCATTTAAGAGTTTTTTATCGTCAAATTCAAATTCAGGCAATTGGCAAGAAAAATTAATATATTCAGTATCAAAAACCGGACGAAAAGATTGGGTATTCCATAACAAATCTGAGGTAAAACGTAAATCTTCAATGTTTTTTATGGCTTTTTCATAGGTATTTTTTTCCGCAAAATTTACCAGCATAAGAGGTCGCACCCAACATTTATTCTGTTGTGTAAGAACGTCAATTATTTCACAATATAAAGATTTATTTTGATTATCTAAACAAACTATTTCTCTAGGTTTAAAAACAATCACTTTGGTTATTTGTTAATCCCGATGGTTTGATTTCAATTTTTTAGTTAAAAGAGGGGATTTAACCCCCCTTAGTCAAGGCTATCATAGATTACATAACAGCATAGGCAGAATTGAGAGCCCAGATAATTAATGCGGTAATACTGCCGAGTATGATAAAAGCGGAAACCCCGACAATAATTGGTTTATCAGCACCTTCAAATTTCATGATGCCACGATTTAGATCAGACATACGACCTCGAATTTAATTTAAAGAAAAAAAACGGTTTATTATCAGGTTAACTTAAAAAAGATCTCTTTCCAAAGAAAGGTTCACAATTGTTGATACTTTTAGTTTTTGACGAAGGAAGTTTCGGGAAAAGATACTTTAGTACCTCCTAAACCACAATAACCGTTAGGATTTTTGGCGAGGTATTGTTGATGGTAACCTTCAGCGAAGTAAAATTCGGATGCGTCAAGGATTTCGGTGGTAATTTCTTCGTATCCTGCTTGGTTTAATTGTTGTTGATAGATTTGTTTGGATTTTTGGGCTAATTCTTTTTGTTGGGCGGAGTAGGTGTAAATCCCTGAGCGGTATTGAGTGCCTCTGTCGTTACCTTGACGCATTCCTTGGGTGGGGTTATGGTTTTCCCAAAATACTTTTAAGAGGGTTTCATAACTGATAATCTGAGGATCATATACTACTAATACGACTTCGTTATGACCTGTTAAACCGCTACATACTTCCTCATAGGTGGGGTTGGGGGTATAACCTGCAGCGTAGCCTACGGCGGTGAGATAGATTCCTGTTTCTAGTTGCCAAAATTTTCTTTCAGCGCCCCAAAAACAACCCATACCAAATAGGGCTTTTTCCATATGGGCTGGATATTCGCTTTTGAAGGGATTGCCGTTGACAAAGTGTTTAGAAGGTAGGGGCATTTTTTTGTCTCTACCTTTGAGGGCTTCTTCTGGTTTAGGTAGGGTAAGTTTTTTGTCTCCGAGTCCAAATAAAAACATATTTTTATTAATGATGGTAAAGAATTATTACTGTCTTATTTCATCTTATCGTTTATCGTTGTAGTTTATGTCTTTTCGAGAGCTACGGAGACATTTACTTGATTACAAGCTCAGTCAATGGTTAGGTTTCAGGTTGAGCATTTCTGAGCGATCAATAAAAACATGAAAACTATTGCCCATTCCCTGTCTTAACCAGAAAATTTTATCCCAAACTCAAGTTATGCAACAGGAGCGTTAGTGGAGGCATAAAAGGCGATCGCAATGCCCCCTAATACAAGAATAGTCGAAACAGCAACTAAAATAAGATTATTTCTTTTTTCGTTTTCTGTGGGAGCTTGAGCTTGGTAAACTTTGGGTTCATGGGCAAAATTATTAATTCTGCCGCCGTCTTCGGTGGTATATGGCATATACTGATGACCTCATTTACTAAAAATTACAATAGTCTATAGATTATGATCAGACTTTAATTTTGGGGGAAGTGTAGTAATAAATCTTGATATTACTTTACATTTTTTGTTGTCAAAATTAATATTTCTTTGTGATGCTGTGTCAAAATGAATGTTAATTTTTCTGCTCAAATAAATTATTATGCTTAATTATGTCTGGTTTGGATTGATTGCGATTTCGGTTATTGTTGGTGCAATCAATGGCAATATTGATGCGGTGACGGAGGCCGCCATTAGTAGCGCTGAAACCGCTGTTACCCTAGCCATTGGTTTAATCGGTATTATGGCTTTGTGGTTAGGAATTATGAAAATTGCTGAGACAGCAGGGTTAGTAAGTGCGATCGCCCGTATCGTTCGTCCTATCACAGTTTGGCTATTTCCAGAAGTCCCCCCCGAACATCCCGCCATGAGTGCCATGGTATTGAATATGTCCGCCAATATGTTGGGCTTGGGTAACGCGGCCACCCCCTTGGGTCTAAAAGCCATGCAGGAATTAGAAAAACTTAATCCCCATCCCGAAACCGCTACCAACGCCATGTGTACTTTTTTAACCATCAATACCTCCAGTGTGCAACTAATTCTCCCCGCCACGGTGGTAGCCCTCATGGGAGTAGAATCCAGTAGCCTATTCATTCCCACCATCCTCGCCACATCCTGTTCTACCATTGCAGGAGTCACCGCCGTCAAACTCCTCTCAAAACTCCCCAAATTTGCCATACCCGAACAAGAAACAGAAGAATCAAATCTCAATAAATAATTAATCTGAATTAAAGATAAGATTTCTCAATACTTTGAAAACTACATAATGGGCAATGGGCTTAAGCCTATTGTTGACAATAACCCAAATTAAAGCCAATTTCACAACACAAAAATATTTCATAACACAAAAATAATGATTGAATCCATTGCCGATATTTTTAACACCACCGCCAAATATATAATTCCCCTGCTATTAATGGGTATTCCCTTCTATGCCCTCGTATTCAAAAAAGTCAAAGTTTATGAAGTCTTCACCGAAGGCGCCAAAGATGGCTTCACCATCGCCATCCAAATTATTCCTTATCTAGTCGCCATTCTCGTTGCCATTGGGATGTTTCGAGCCAGTGGAGCATTAGACATCATGCTTAATATTCTATCTCCCGTGTTGTCAGTGCTGGGTTTTCCCCCTGAAAACCTCCTCCTTGCTATCATGCGTCCTCTGTCTGGGGGAGGCTCATTTGGTTTGCTGAGTGACTTAGTAGAAATCTATGGCCCAGATTCTCTCATTAGTAAAATCGCCGCCACCATGTATGGCTCAACAGAAACAACCTTTTATATATTAGCGGTGTATTTTGGCTCCGTGGGTATCAAAAAAGTACGCCATGCCCTTTTAGCGGGATTAATTGCTGATGTGGTGGGAATTTTTAGCGCAGTTTATATTTGTCGTTTATTTTTTGCTTAGATGTTTAGGTTTGAGGTATTGAAATTATTGTCTATTCACTTTACTAACCAGGAAACCTTATCCCTGACTTAAGTTTAAAAATGTTCTGAAAATGGGCAAACTTAAAACAATCATTACTTTATAACCAGAGATTGGCTCAAGGTAGTGTTAAAATTTGTTTGTTATTCTATTGTTAATGTAAAAAGAGTATATAAATATGGCACAAGGAAAAGGATTTGGACTAGGCTTAGGTAAAATGAAAGAACTTGCGGAGGCTTTCAAAAAAGCTCAACAGGTGCAAGAAGGAGCAAAACAACTCCAACAAGAATTAGAAACCATGGAAATTCAAGGGCAAAGCGAAGATGGCTTAGTAGTTGTTACCATGAGTGGAAATCAAGAGCCTTTGAAGGTAGAAATTAAGGACGAGGCTTTGGGTAAAGGTTCTGAGGCTTTATCTGCTAGTGTTACCGCCGCTCTTAAAGATGCTTATCAAAAATCTACCGAGACTATGCGCGAGAGAATGGAAGAGTTAACTGGTAGTTTTGGATTACCTGGAATGTAGGTAAGGGCTATTTGAGGGGCTGGAACATTTTCAGCCCTTAATTTTGTTTAATTAAATTAAATTGTTGTGATGGTTAAGTTATTATTTGTATGTTTAGGTAATATTTGCCGATCGCCCTCAGCGGAAAATATTATGAATTATTTAATAGAAAAAGAGGGTTTACAAGATAAAATAAGTTGCGATTCTGCGGGAACTTCCCGTTATCATATTGGTGCTTCCCCCGATAGCAGAATGAGAGAAGCTGGAAAAAAAAGAGGAATAAAGCTAGTAGGAAAAGCCCGACAAATTGAAGATTTTGATCTGGAATATTTTGATTTAATTTTAGCTATGGATAAGGCTAATTATCATGATATTTTATCTTTGGATTTGAAAGGAAAATATAGGGACAAAGTTAAGTTAATGTGTGATTTTGCTTCTAATTATTCTGATACAGAAGTACCAGATCCCTATTATGGTGGAGAATCGGGCTTTGATTATGTGATTGATTTATTACTTGATTCCTGTCAGGGTTTATTAGATTATGTGAAGGAAGAATATAATATCAACTGATTAAGGCAATAGGCAAGAGTAATAATCTTTATTCTGTTTGTTTCATTGTCCATTATTAATTATCCATTATCAATTAACATAATGACTGTTAACGAATCAATTTCTATTTATCTTGATATTGCCCTATTGGCGGCAAGGGCTGGGGGGGCTGTACTTAGTCACTATTGGGGGAAACAATTGGCGATCGCCCAAAAAGGTAGATCAGGTGATCTTGTTACCCAAGTAGATAAAGAATCCGAAGCGCAAGTAATCAAAGTAATACAAAGACACTGCCCAGATCATGCCATTTTTGCTGAAGAATCGGGGAAAAGTGGTACTCAAAACCATAAATATCAATGGGTAATTGATCCCCTCGATGGCACTACTAATTATGCCCATGGCTACCCTCAAGCAGCCGTTTCCATCGGTCTAAACATTGACGGCGTCCCCTCCGTGGGAGTAGTTTATAACCCCATGAGAGAAGAATTATGGTGCGCTGGGAAAGGATTAGGAGCAACCCTCAACGGCAACCCCATAAAAGTATCGAATACCGAAGAATTAAAAGATAGTTTATTGGTGACAGGTTTCGCCTACGATAGACGGGAAACCGATGATAACAATTATGCCGAATTTTGCTACCTTACCCACCTCACCCAAGGAGTAAGAAGGGCAGGAAGTGCTTCCCTAGATTTATGCGAATTAGCAGGGGGAAGGTTAGACGGTTATTGGGAAAGGGGCTTAAGCCCTTGGGATTTACTCGCGGGGGTGGTAATCGTTAAGGAAGCTGGAGGTTATATTAGCGCCTATGACGGCTCGGAATTTGATATTAACACAGGGCGCATTTTAGCTACCAACGGTAAAATCCATGATGCTTTGATGGTGGCTTTGAAGAATACTCCCCATAGCCCTGCTTTTTCTTTTCCTGATGTGGTGGGTTAGTGGTTGATTGGTGGATATTTTTAACTGACTGTCTCACTTTTATTTTGACGAAGCATGACATTAGAATGAGTCATATAAAATAATGCTCCAACAAATATACCTCCTCCAATTAAATTACCAATCGTCACGGGTAAAAAACTCCAAAAAACCATATCCATACCCGTAATATCAGCACCTAAAGCCATGCCTGTAGTTAAGAAAAACATATTAACGACAATATGTTCCATTCCCAATACAATAAAAGCCATAATAGGAAACCAACAACCAACAATTTTACCAATTACTGACTTACTGACAAAACCCATCATTACGGCAATACATACGAGAAAATTACAGACAATTCCTCGCACAATAAATAAAGTAAAACCAGATAAACCCATTTCTCTGACAGTGACAGATTTAGAAATGGCAATTTCCATAATTTTTTCTCCTACCGCAGAAGGGGGAATCATTCCGCCGTCGGTAAGGGAATAACTCATCAATAGTGCAATGGTAAAACAACCGCAAAAATTAGCAAAATAAACCCACAACCAGTTATTAAGGGCTTTATGAAAACTAACTTTTCCAGCTAATATACCCACACACATAATGGCGAAGTTGCCTGTTACTAACTCCATGCCAAAAAGTACGATGGAAGCAAAGCCCCAAGGAAATAGTAATGCTCCTAAAAAGGGTATTTGTGATTGAATGGCGATGGTAATGGCGAGGGTTGTGGCTACTCCTAAAATTGCACCAGAATAAAATCCCCGAATCATTAAGTTTTTGATAGATAGTCTTGATTTGCTTTTTGCCGCATCGATAACGGTGTTGATTAAATCCTGTGGCAATAAATAATCCATTTGCTAATCCCTCTACTTGATAGTTAGTTTTGTAAAAACAATCACAAAATGCAATTTATAATTATTAATTATTGAATTAATGCTTATATTAGGGATAAATATTGGGCAAAAATGTAAATTTAAATACTAAATAAAGCTATTTTTACTTTTTTTACATAGTGTTTAATTGAAAATTGCATATTTTTTCTAAAAGAGGAGTATCGAAGATGGGGAGTAAGGATGATAATCATGAGTCTATTAATTGTCCATTGTTTACATCTTTAAAAGACTAAAAATGTTGTCCCAAACTCAAGTGAGTTATTATTGTTTCAATATCAAAGGTTTAATACCAAATCCGATTTAGAAAATATATCATCACTCTCTTTGCAATGAATAATCTTTGTAAAGATGTCGGGTATCGGATTATATCAAGTCCGCTTGATCACTTACAAATAGTAATGTCAATATCTTAGTTCAATAAATTGAACTAACCACCGTTAGCCATCTAATTCATTACACGGTGGGGCAACTAAGAAAATGCAATCTATTGATAACGAATTATCCGAACTTTATTTTAAAGAATTTATAAAAAGTCGCTTCTTTTACTTTGGGTGATGGTTAATAGTTGCTCAATTTCTTGCCAATGGTTGGACTCTATATCATTAATAATAGTATCTAAATTTTGGCGGTATTTTTTAAGACTATTAAGAATGTTTTTTTGATTATTTTTTGCCATCATTAATCCTAATTCGGGGTTTCCTCCTCCTACACGGCTAGTGTCTTTAAAACCTGAACTAGCTATTTTTTTGGCAAATTCTCTTACTTTTTGATCCTTTTCTCCTAAACAGCTATAAATTAAATTAGCACTTATCATCACGGGTAAATGGGAAATCCATGCTACTGCTTGATCATGAATTTCGGGACTGGTGGTTAATATTTTACATCCGACTGATAACCACATTTTTTCGATAAGGGCGATCGCCCTTACCCTAGTATAATCATTAGGAGTAATTACACAGGGAGCATTATTAAATAAATTCCTTTCCACCGCATCAATACCACTATTTGCCGTACCTGCCATGGGATGACTACCGACAAAATTAGGACAGATTTTTTGGGCTTCCCTGACAATAGATTCTTTCACCGAACCAACATCCGTAACCACGGTATGGGAAGATAAATACTGGAGTAAACTTTTAAGAGTCGGGATAATATATTCTATGGGGGTAGCAATGACCACCACATCGCAATCTTTTAGTAAACTCAAATCAACCCCTGACTTAGTCGCCACGCCCTTTTGCAAAGCCTTAGAGCAGGTTTTTGGGTTACGAGATACCCCCACCACATGATAATTTTTGGCAGTCAAATCCAATCCCAGAGAGCCACCGATTAAACCTAAACCAATAATACCAATTTTCATTCTCTAATTACAGACGGAATAATTATCCGTGGTCAATTTTCCCCATTGCCCCACTTTTTGATCAAATTTTAACTATTTCTTGGGCATAGCGGCAAAAATAGAATCTCCATCCACGGTTACGATAATTTCTCCATTATCTTTTATCCAATACCCTCGCAAAAATGGTGCTAATTCTGGAGTAATGGCCGAGGCAGGGGGAGAGTGTAAATTATCAGTGTGACACATTTCAATATCTTGAATATCACTTACTACTAAACCCACTAATTCTCCAGTGGTTAAACTTTTGATATTTTGGTTACTAGGGTGAATTACCACCGCCTTATGGTTAGAAGCGGTAACCGATTGTTCATACCAAGGGGTAAAACCTAATAATTGCCCTAAATCTATCATCCAGACAATTTCCCCCCGCCAATTATAAACCCCCATTACCCAACTAGGCATATCTGGCACAGGGACAATTTTACCGAAGGGAATTTTTAACACCGCCGCAATCTGTGATAGGCTAACCATCAAATTGGTGTCGGGGAGTAATAAAAACCTTAAAAATTGAGAGGCTTGGGAAGTGGTGTCTTTGTTAATTGACAAGGATGGGTTTGATTTATTTTCCATGGTTGATTCCATAATTATTGTAGAGGGTAGCTGAGAATTGATTTCTCACTATTTTCCCTCCTCAAAGATATTTTATGCCGTCAATTTCTTTACAGTGCTAAATAATTCGTCTTTATTAACGGGTTTGGGTAAATAGGCATCTGCCCCCTGTTTCATACCCCAGAATTTATCCATTTCACTGCCTTTGGTGGAACAAATAATCACGGGTATTTTATTGGTGTTATCATTGGATTTTATTTCTCGACAGATTTCAAAGCCACTCTTACCGGGTAAAACCACATCTAAGATAATTAAGTCGGGGTTAATTTGAGGAATTTTATCGAGGGCTTCCTCTCCACTTTCAGCGGTAGTAATAGAAACACCTATTTCTTGTAAATAAGTTACTAATATTTTTCTCTCGGTGGAGGAATCGTCAACTATTAATACTTTTGCCATATTGTTTATTAACCTCTATAAATTAGTCATAATCTTTATATACAAACCATAACAATGATATAGCAATCTTTTCCTTTTCCATAGAGAAGTTGCTATATTTCCCTTAGGATACTCCTATTTTGAGATGTTTTCTGATGGTTTCTAGCACTAAGGCTCTATCTACGGGTTTACCGATAAAGTCTGATGAACCTACCATTTTTGCTCTCACTCTATCTACTAAACCATCATTTCCTGTCAAGATGACGATGGGGGTATGTTTGAAGAAGGTTAATTTTCTTAGTTGACTACAGATTTCATAACCATTGGCGTTGGGCATGATTAAATCTAGGAAGATAAGATCGGGTTTTTTGGCCAGTAAAATGGCGATCGCCCTTAGGGCATCATTCACCCCAATAAAGGAATAACCTGCCCCGGTGATAATTTTTTCCATGGTTTGACAAATCAAGGGACTATCATCCACACAGGCGATGGTAATGTTACTGTTAGCGGATAAATCATCATCCCCATCGTTATGGATAGGTAAAGAAGGGGCGGGAATATCGCTAATGTCTATTAACCTTACCAAACCCCTTTGCACGTAGGGTAATAGGGAACGAGTAACCGTTAAAACATCCCTTTTCATCCTGACGGATAAATCTCGCAAGGTTTGTTGTCCATCGAGTAATTGAGTAAGGGTTTGATATACTTGGGGGTTGGTTTGTTGTTCTAATTCTTGGGGCTGGGTAATCACCGGGGCCATGTCTGGGGAGCGATCGGCGATTTTGGCTGACTGCCAGGCCTGCCATGCCTTTTGAGCTTCAGCGATTACCTGTTCGGCATCTATTAACACTAAACGGGAAGAAAAAGGTAAGGTGCGATCGGGTTTTAATTCACAAGTAACCTGCATCGCCTGAGTAACATCAAATAAAACCTCCGTAATATTTTGACGAATCATCTTCGCCGCTTGTTCAAGGGTTATCCTTTGCTGATCTACCCAAAAACACAATAACTCATATTCCCAACAATTATTCTGCTCATCTAACTGTAGCTGATTAATATCATTTTGAATCGCTCCCATGTGAGAAGGAATATGGGGTAAATTTGCCACCAAATTACGACGCCATCTTCTAACAGGGTGATGCCCCCCCGTAGCATAGACAATACGACCTAAATAAAGATAGAATACCCACTTATTACGAGTTCCAGTCAACAGTAGTTGACCGCTGAAACGGGGCTGTTTCAAATTTTCAAAAAATCCCGCTTGTTTTAGAGCCGTAAACTCTCGAAAAGGTATTGGATTAGACATATTCTCTTTGGGCAGTCGTTATTTTCTCGGTGAATTTAATAATGGTTTTATTATTTTGTCACACCTTCTAGGGTATCACAATTCCGAGACTTCACACCTTTTGTGTCAGCCCCTGACCACAATAAAAAAGTAGATTGAGGGCTTGATAATCTTGGATTTAGTATAACTACTATACTCCAAAAAATTGTCGGTGAGGACAAGCAGCAATTCTGGTGTCTGGAGTTAAGGGAGTACCTTCGGCGGTGGTAGTCATACCTCTCATTTTACGAACGGCATTGATGGAAGAAATACAATCACAACCAAATAATCTTACTGCTTCATCACTTTCTTCATCGGTAAAATTCATGATGTAATCGCCAAATTCATTTTTTTCTAAATTGGGATATTCTACTTGTTCATTTTCCCCTGTGGTGAATACACTTCTTTCTACACTATTTCTAAATCTGATTTCTTGAGCTTTAACGGAAGAATTAGATTCCCCGAAACTTACAAAAATAGAGGCGACAACTAAGGGCGTTGAAAGCACTAATGTTTTAAAAATTTGATTAGCATTCATCACGAATAATTTAATTAATATAAAATGATTTTTCGCCCATGGTATTTAATAATTAGTTGATCTGTCAAGGGGATAATAATCCATAGAAATTAATCTATAGAAAATCCTCTCTAATCTTGAAATCATCAACCTCAAGAATTTGATTAGGGTTCATAGTTAGTCTCTTTTTTTCAGTAAAATAACTTAACCTTGCTATAATCAGAAAAGTTTTTATGTCACTATCAAAAAAATCGGTAAAAAATTAAGAATGATCTGGCCCTTTAAACCCAACACAAAAAAGAAAATTGCCAAAATTGAAATTAACGGCGCTATCGGCTCATCAACTCGTGTACAGGTTTTAGAAGCCTTGAAAACTGTAGAAGAAAAAAAATATCCTGCGCTCTTATTACGTATCGATTCCCCTGGAGGTACGGTGGCAGATTCTCAGGAAATATATTCAGCCCTGAGGAGATTGGGAGAAAAAATAAAAATTGTGGCTAGTTTTGGTAACATTTCCGCATCGGGGGGGGTTTATATCGGTGTGGGGGCAAATCATATCGTCTCTAATCCTGGCACTATCACAGGCAGTGTGGGGGTAATTATTCGGGGTAATAATCTGGAAAAACTTTTGGATAAGGTGGGGGTGTCGTTTCAGGTAATTAAATCTGGCCCTTATAAGGATATACTATCTTTCGATCGCAACTTAACCCCAGAAGAAACCGATATTCTACAACAACTCATTGATAGTAGTTATGAACAGTTTGTGCAAACTGTCGCCGAAGGACGTAATCTATCAGTGGAAACGGTGAAAAGTTTCGCCGATGGTCGTATTTTTAGCGGTGAACAGGCTTTAAAATTGGGTTTAGTAGATCGACTCGGTAGCGAAGAAGATGCCCGTCGTTGGGCTTGTGAGTTGGTTAAACTTGATCCTGAAAAAACCGAATGCGATACCATCGAAGAACCAAAACCATTAATTAACCGTTTGCTTAATGGTCGTAGTCAGGTAAAATCAGGGGTAGGTTCAGCTATTAATTGGTTAGAATTTGAAATGGCAACCAGTGGACAACCTTTATGGTTATATCGTCCTTAATTTTATGATCATTCGCATTTAGTCGGGAAAGGAGTAATGTCACCCATGTGGAAAGTACGGGCAATTAGAGGGGCAACTACAGCAGAAAATAATTCTCTTGAAGCCATGAGAGAAGCCATTAGTGAATTAATGATTGAAATTGAAGCTCGTAATCAGCTTGATTATGATGATGTCATTAGTGTTATTTTTACTGCAACCCCTGATTTAGATGCGGCTTTCCCCGCTGCGATCGCACGAGAACGCCCCCATTGGGCGAATGTACCCCTTCTCGACTTACAACAAATGAAGGTAGAGGGTAGTTTAGAGCATTGTATTCGGGTTTTAATTTACTTCAATACCACTAAACCAGCTAATGAAATTTATCATCCCTATTTGCGTAAAGCTCAAAATTTACGCCCTGATTGGAGTTTAGCTCAATTTTCCCGATATTAGAATCAACTATCAATTATTAAAATGAGTTTGGCTAATATTGTTAGTTTATTTGGGGCGATGGCAATACTGGCATCAATTCCCAGTTTGAGTGTATTAACGGTATCGACAAGAAGTGCTAATGGTGGCTTTATCCATGGTTTTTTTACTACCTTGGGCATTGTTTTAGGAGATATTATTTTTATCATTGTTGCCCTATGGGGATTATCTTTTTTGCAGGATACCATGGGCGGTTTTTTTATATTAATTAAATATCTTGGAGCTGGTTATTTAATATTTTTAGGGATTAATATTCTCAGGGCAAAAACGAAGAATGCTAGTTTGGAAAATATTGATGTAAAATCCCTTTTATCTAGTTTTTTAACAGGTTTATTTATTACTTTAGGAGATCAAAAAGCTACTATTTTTTATTTAGGTTTCTTACCTGCTTTTGTGGATATAGATAATATTTCTTTTCTTGACACTTTAATTGTACTGATAATTACTATCTTAACAGTAGGAGGGGTAAAGTTAATCTATGCTTTTATTGCCCATAAATCGAGAATATTTTTTACAAAAAAAACTAATAAAATAATTAATATTTTTGCAGGTTATTTAATGATATTTATTGGTATTTTTTTAATCATTATGCCATGATGCTAAATCCTGTTTCAATAATATACTAACTAGGGCAGGGAACAGAGAACGGGGAATAGTTTTTTACTATGGTAGGTAAAAATTTTAGACAAAAAAAAGGTGGGCATTGCCCACCCTATTTAAAGATTAATGGGTTGTTACCACTGAACGGCGACGGCGAGTAAATTTACCATCACTGTCTTTTTCATTGTCTTCGTCATTACTATCATTAATGTCTGGTTGAACCTGTAGCATAAAGATAACGAGGGGGTTACTTCTCAATTCCCTTTGAATGAGTCGATCTAAACTAGCTTCCACGTCAAGGCGAATACTAGACCAGTTGATCTCTTCATTACCATTTAATAGTAAAGCACTCTTGATGCGATCGCCTATAGTCTTATCCACATTACGGGTAATCAAACGATTTAACATGGAAATTTCAATCTTACTAACCACCCCACGGAGATTAATTTGGGGTTCTTCTAAAAGTCGGCCTTGATAATTAACTGCAGCTACCACGGTAATCACGCCATCTTGGGCGATTTGGGTTCTTTCTTCCATTACATGAGTACCATGGACAATACCAGAATTATCCACCAACTCAATACCAGAAGGCACTTTAGGGCCTTTGGCAATGGAATCAGGGGTTAACTCCACCGTATCTCCATTATCAACAATGACAATATTTTCAGCAGGAATACCTACGCTTTGAGCTGTTTGAGCGTGTTTAACTAACATTCTATGTTCTCCATGGACGGGAACAACAAATTTAGGTTTAGTCAAAGCCAACATCAATTTTTGATCTTCTTGACAACCATGACCAGATACATGAATGCCTAAACTTCTACCATATAGTACATTAGCACCCTGCATAATTAATCTATCGATGGTATTAACCACAGGAATGGTGTTACCGGGGATGGGATTAGCGGAGAAAATAACGGTGTCTCCTTGACGGATTTTTACTTGGCGATGTTCTCCCCGAGAAATTCTTGTCATGGCGGCAAATTTTTCTCCCTGAGAGCCTGTACAAAGGATCAATACTTGCTCATCGGGAAGGCTATGGAGCGCCCGAAGGGGTACAAATACATTTTCTGGACATTTGATATAGCCTAGGTTACGGGCGTGGGCAATGACGTTCAACATCGATCGCCCGACGACGGCTACTTTACGGTTATATTTTTGAGCCAATTCTAGTACCATATTCACCCGATGGACGGAGGTGGCAAAGGTGGTAAGTAGTAAGCGTCCGTTGGTTTGTAGGAAGATTTTTTCAAGGTTGGGATAAACGGATCTTTCGGAGGGGGTAAAGCCTGGTACTTCGGAGTTGGTGGAGTCACCTAACACACATAAAACCCCTTGTTCTCCTAATTCGGCGAGGCGGTGTAGATCAAAATATTCGCCATCTACGGGGGTATGGTCAATTTTGTAGTCTCCTGTGTGGATTAAAACGCCCACGGGGGTATGAATGGCAAGGGTGAAACTGTCGGCGATGGAGTGGGTGTTACGGATAAATTCGACTTTGAAATGTTTACCGATTTTGACTACTTCTCGGGGGGTAACGGTTTTAATTATAGTGCGATCGCTCAATCCTGCTTCTTCTAGTTTGTCTCTGAGTAAAGACATGGCAAGACGAGGTCCATAAATGATGGGGGTGTCAATTTGTCTGAGGTGATAGGGAATACCGCCGATATGGTCTTCATGGCCATGGGTAGCGACAAAGGCTTTAATTTTATCGTTATTTTCTCTTAAATAGGTCATGTCTGGCAATACTACGTTAATGCCGTGCATTCCATCGGTAGGAAAGCCAATTCCTGCATCTACGACAATCATTTCATCTCCGTATTCATAGATACAGGTATTTTTGCCAATTTCATGGAGTCCACCAAGGGGAATTACTCGGAGAGCGTTTTTATTACTTTTTAGCTCTGGATCGTTATTTTTGGCTTTGATTTTGGGGGTATCTTTCAATGTTTTGGTAGGTTTAGTGGTTTTATCGCTAGTTTTTCTTTTTCTGCCTTGAATTTTGTAAACTTTATTCATAAACTAATATACTTGTCTGATTGTTGTCTTTTTTTTTGATTTCTGTGGGTAATTATCCTTTTTCAAATACTTTTTTTAACTGATTACAAGATGGTTTTATTTTAGATCTAAAAAGCAGTTTAGGATTTGATTTGGATACTTTGTTGTTAACTGAAATAGGTACGTTTCATCAAAATAAGTATTTTACTGAAATAAGTTTTTATTGATTTTACTTAAGACAGTATTATTGTTTTTTTGACTTAATTTTTTCTTCAGTAATTTTAGTTTTAATGAGCTTGAATAGCCTTAATATAAACTAAATTTTAAGAGGATGTGTGCTTGGTTAGTGATTAATAAACCGTATATATTCAGTCACTTTTTTCACAAGTTATAAATTCAGTGAATTAGGCTTAAATAATCTGACTAAATTTATTAATTATAAGTAGTTAAACACACCTCATCTTGGGGTTGTAATCTATGTTTAATTTTCAATATGTTAATTATTTTTTACGTAAATAAACCTCCTTTTGTTTTGAATCGAAAACCTTTATTTTCTTGTGTAGAAAAACTTTAAAATACTAAAAATATTGAGGGAATAAATTCTTTAAATATTTACAATAGACCTAGTTCTTGAAGAACTTTCTTAACTTCTTGTTCATTTTGTTTAGAAATAGAAGATAAAGGTAATCTAACGCCACCAACCTTCCATCCTAGTTGTTGTAGGGCTGATTTTAAGGGAATAGGATTGGTGTCACAAAATAATACTTTAAATAGGGAATATAGTTTTTGTTGAATATCTTGAGCAATTTTATTTTTTCCTGATTCGTAGGCTTGGATCATGGATTGAATTTCGTTCCCTACTAAATGACTGGCTACGCTAACAACTCCTACACCGCCTACGGTCATCATGGGTAAGGTTAAAAAGTCTTCTCCTGAATAGATTAACATATTATTTGCGGTAAGGGTATTAATTTGGGCGGCTTGTTCTAAATTGCCACTGGCTTCCTTTACTGCCACTATGTTATCAAATTCTTTATATAATCGGGCGATGGTTTCGGGTTCGAGGTTTTTTCCTGTTCTACCTGGTATATTGTATAACATGATGGGTACATCGGGACAGGCTGAGGCGATCGCCCCAAAATGTTGATATAGTCCTTCTTGGGGTGGTTTGTTATAGTAGGGTACGACTTGCAATGAGCCGTCTATACCGATTTTTTCTGCTTCACGGGTAAGGGCGATCGCACTTTGAGTAGAATTAGAACCCGTACCCATAATAATTTTACCCCGATTACCCACGGCGGATTTAATGACCTTTAAAAGTTCATTCTTTTCTTGATGCTCAAGGGCTGGAGATTCCCCAGTAGTGCCACATACCACAATACCATCACTACCATTGTCCACCAAATGACTGGCTAACTTTTCTGCCACACCATAATTAATAGAGCCATCCTCATTAAAAGGTGTTACCATTGCCGTCAAAACTCGACCAAAAATATAATCACTCATCGCTATTAATTTAATATCTCTTGGGGATTAGTCCAACCCTGAGCCAAATCTATATTTACATTACGTAGTTTACCAATTCGATGGGCAATGTACAACTTAAGGAATTGATAATGGTTAAACTTACCTAACACTTAATCTTATGAAAATTTTACTTTGAAAGATAGTCCAATAATAAGTCAGCTACCTTCGCGCTAGAAGCGGGATTTTGTCCGGTAATAACCCTATTATCTTCTACGGCATACACTCCCCAAGGTTCGGAGGCTTTTTCATAAATACCACCTTTTTCGACGATCGCATCTTCGGTCAAAAATGGTACGGCTTTGTCTAACTCAATCTGCTTTTCTTCCTCGTTGGAAAAACCAGTTATTTTTTTACCATTAATTAAATAATTGCCATCGGATAGTTTAGTATTTATTAAACCCACCGAGCCATGGCACACGGCGGAAACATAACCGCCATTTTCATAAATTTTTTGGCTGATGGCTTGTAATTCTTGGTTATCGGGAAAATCCCACATCACCCCATGTCCACCAGCGTAGTAGATTGCTACATAATCATCAGGATTAATGTCACTGGGTTTGAGGGTGTTACCTAAACGATTCATAAAGTTTTTATTTTGATACCATTGCCAATCGGTATTGTCAGCCATGGCTAAACTATGGGGGTCAATAGGAGTATAACCTCCTTGGGGGCTAACGTAGTCAACTTTGTACCCTGCTTCTTCAACTTTTTTGACAAAATGGACGGCTTCCCCTAGCCATAATCCTGTGGCACGGTTTAGGGTGGGATATTTTTCGATACTGGTTAAAACAACTAATATTTTTTGTTTCGACATACAAAAGTATAAATAATTACAGTGATATTATAGTTGAGTATTTTTTTTGTGATGGTGGGCAATACCCACCCTAGGATTTAAAATTTGTTATTGAAGATGGGTTGTTAAAAATTCGGTGGTTTTTTTCCAAGCGTCTTGGGCTGCTTCGGGATTATATCTATTGCCTGATGAATTGGCAAAGGCATGATCTGCGTTTTCGTAGATGTGAATTTCTACGTCTTTATTAAGGCTTTTGAGGACTTGTTCAAATTCTTGGACTAATTCTACGGAGGGATTTTGATCTAGTTCGCCGAAAATACCGAGAATGGGCATTTCTAGGGTGGCTAATTTTTCGGGATCGGTGGTAATATTTCCGCCATAATAAATTACGGTGGCATCTAGTTGGGTGGGTAATAAAAGGGCGGTGTTTAATGACCATAGTCCACCAAAACACCAACCCATGGAGGCTATTTTAGGGGTATTTTCTTGGTTTTTTAGGTAGTCATAGGCTTGTTTAAGGTTGTTTTCTAGTTCAGGGCCTGAGGCGATCGCCCTTTGTACTAATTCCATGGCTTGATCGGGGTTTTCGGCGCTTTTTCCTTTATACAAGTCCACGGCTAGGGCAACATAACCTTCGGCGGCCATTTTATCTGTCATGGCTTTAATGTTATCGTTTAACCCCCACCACTCATGGATTAAAATAACCCCCGGTAAGGCTTCCTCAACCCCCACAGGACGAGAAATATAACCTGATACCATTTCCCCGTCAATTTCGGCATATGATACCATTTCCCCGACTACTTCTATTTTTGGGGCTTCGGCGATGATGTCTGTGGGTACGGGGCGATCGTTTTTGTGGGCCTGGGCCATGTAGTGGGCATAGTCAGAGGCGATCGCAGGGGTAACTTGATGATTAATGTTAAAAATTGCCAAGGATATTACGAGGAAAAAAGAGCCTAGGGCAAAATAAATAAATTTACGCATATTGGTTTATGAAGATAATATTTTTTTGTGACCACTTTAAATAATAATCATTGTGAGCAAAAATTGACCACCGATAAAATTTCTAATTAACCACAACAGTTACCGAACCATCAAAATAAACCATTAACCATTGGTATTTATGTGTTTTTTAGGAATATAATTAACTACTTATGCTATCAAAAAAAATAATATATTTTCATCCTAAAATTTAGCCAAAATATTTTAAATATCTCAATAAATATCTATACATTTATGGAAAATTTACTAACTATAATTCCTGATAGTCCCATCGTCACTTTTACAATTCTCCTACTAATAATTTTAACAGTACCTCCTATTTTTGAAAAAATAAAATTACCGGGTTTGGTTGGTTTACTGGTAGCTGGGGTTGTATTTGGCAATGATGGATTAGGTTTACTGAACGCTGAAAACGAATCCGTTAAATTATTAGCAGATATTGGCAAAATTTACTTAATGTTTGTGGCAGGGTTAGAAATTGATTTAGTCGATTTTCGCAAAAGTCGTAACCGTGCCTTGGGGTTTGGGGTTTTCACTTTCATCTTTCCTCTGATAGTAGGTACGGGGGTGGGTTTATTTTTTGATATGGGTTTAAATGCTTCGGTGTTAATTGGCTCATTACTAGCTTCCCATACCCTGTTGGCTTATCCCATTGTCAATGGTTTGGGGGTGGTGGGTAATGAAGCGGTGGTGGTTACCATTGGGGCAACTATTGTGACGGATACGGCGGCTTTATTAATATTAGCCATTTGTATTTCCATTCATGGGGGAGATTTTTCCCTAGGTAGTTTAATTGTTCAATTAGTAAGTTTAGGGATTTATTCCTTAGTGGTTTTATATGGGTTTGATAGGGTAGGTAAAGAATATTTTCGTCGTACGGGAGATGAACAAAGTAATCAATTCTTATTTGTTTTATTTGCCGTTTTTCTGGCTTCTGTGGGGGCGCAGTTAATTAATATTGATATTATTGTGGGTGCTTTTTTGGCTGGTTTAGCGGTTAATGATGTGGTGGGGGAAGGCCCTGTTAAGGAAAAAATTGAGTTTGTGGGTAGCACTTTATTTATTCCTTGCTTTTTTGTTTCCATGGGTTTATTACTTAATATTTCTAGTTTTGCCACCACTTTAACTAATGATTTACCTTTGACGGTGGCTATTGTGGTTGGCTTATTTGTGGGTAAGTTTCTAGCGGCGATCGCCTCTAAGGTCAGTTTTAAGTATAATTGGGATCAATGTTTAACCATGTGGTCATTATCTTTACCGCAGGTAGCTGCCACCTTAGCCGCCACCCTAGCAGGGGTAAGGGCCGGTTTATTATCCGAATCGGTATTTAATGCAGTCATTGTCTTAATGTTAGCCACCTCCTTAGCCGGCCCTATTTTAACCAAAAAATTTGCAGGAAAACTAAAAACCGCTCAAATTGCCACCACCCCTGCCACCAATTTAGAAGATATTATTGAAGCCACACCAGAAAAAATTGCTTATCCTGAAGGTCATGACAAACCAAATAATTTATTCAAAGTTATTATTCCCATCCATAACCCCTCCACAGAAAAATTTTTAATCGAAATGGGTGCTATCCTCGCTAAACACGAAGCCGGAATGATAATTCCCCTCTGTGTGGCTAAAGCCCACATACACATGGATGAGCCAGAATTAAATTTTGCCATTGCCCAAGGAGATAAATTAATATCACGGGCTATGAAGTATAGTCAAGAATTGAATGTCACCGCCAAACCGATTATCCGTATTGATGATGATGTAGCCCAAGGTATTAGCCGTAGCGCGAGGGAAAATGATGCCAGTCTCATCTTAATGGGTTGGACTCCGATAACCACCATTCAGGCAAGGTTATTTGGTAACTTAATTGATAACGTTTTTTGGTCATCCCATTGCCCCGTTGCGGTAGTTAATTTGTTAGATGAACCTAGTAATATTCGTTCTATCTTAGTACCTGTTAAAAATATTGACCTAAAAATTATCAAAATTATTCGTTTTGCTGCCATTTTTGCGGAAATGAATCAGGGTAGCTTAACCTTACTTCATGTTCATGATCGTAAAGCGACTCGAAATGAAATTAATTTATTTCAAAATGCACTACAAGAAACGGTTGCCCCCATTAGCCATAAAATCGATATAACCATTAAAACTCTACGTTATCAAGATCCTGCCGAAGCCATTGTTCATACCGCCAACAAATACGATTTTGATTTAGTTATGTTACGTTCTGTACGCCGACGTACTGCAGGGGGGTTAGCCGTTAGCGATGTTACAACCCAAACCATTAAAAAATTAAAACGCTCAGTGATTTTATTAGGTGAGCCCCATTAGGATAAATATTAGCAACTATCTTTGTGAAATCCTCTCCCAGAAAAAATAGCTGTAAAATAGAGTTTAAGCAAATCTGAACCATAATATCAATTTACTAAACAAAATATATGAGTGTAGCAGAACAAAAAAATCCATCAACATCAGGATTAGATGCACCCAAAAGGGGTTTACCTGTCACCATTATTACAGGATTTTTAGGTAGTGGAAAAACTACTTTATTAAACTATATTTTAGAAAATCAAGAGGGTGTAAAAACAGCGGTTTTAGTAAACGAATTTGGTGAAATTGGCATCGATAATGATTTGATTGTTTCTACGGATGAAACCATGATCGAGCTAAGTAATGGCTGTATTTGTTGTAATATTAACAATGATTTAGTTGATGCGGTTTATAAGGTTTTAGAAAAAGACGAAAAAATTGATTATTTAGTAGTTGAAACCACTGGAATTGCCGATCCTTTACCCGTTGCGATGACTTTTTTAGGCACGGAATTAAGGGATATGACAAGGTTGGATTCTATTATTACCCTTGTGGATTGTGCTAATTTTAGCCTTGATTTATTTAACAGTGAAGCGGCTTACAGTCAAATTGCTTACGGTGATATTATTATTCTTAACAAAACTGATTTAGTTACCTCTGATGCTGTCGATACCCTTGAGAGTAGGCTCAAGGAAATGAAAACGGATGCTCGAATGATGCGCACTACTAATTCTAAAGTACCTTTACCATTAATCTTGAGTGTGGGTTTATTTGAGTCTGATAAATATTTTGACTCGGAGGAGGAAAAGGGTCATAATCATGATCACGATCATCACCATGAACACCATCATCATGATCACGATCATCACCATGACCATGAACACCATCATCATTCCCATCACCTTGATAATGATGGCTTTACTTCTGTTTCTTTTGTTAGTGATAAACCGTTTTATATCCGTAAATTACAATATTTCTTAGATAATCAGTTATCGGCGAATGTTTTTCGTGCTAAGGGGGTATTATGGTTTCATGAGAGTGCAGATCGTCATATTTTTCATCTTAGTGGAAAAAGATTTACCATTGAGGATGATATTTGGAAAGAAGGGCAATCTAAGGGTAATAAGTTAGTTTTTATTGGTCAAAATTTGGATCATGATTTAATTAAAGAGCAGTTGGAAAGTTGTTTAATTAACGATTAGTGTTCAGGTTTTAAGTGTTAGGTAAATGGGCTAATAATTAATAATTAATAATGGAAAATTAATGATAAATATTAGATTTTTACGGTAATTTTTCACGGTATAATTAATTATAAGGCTAATAAATAATTAGCTATATTTAGTTTTAGCTAAAAACTGTTTAAAATTTGATTTAATAACTATATTTGTCTATCTTTTTCCTATGCTAATTCCCCTCAGAAAAGAAGCTCTTGATGATATGATACCTGCGATCGCAACGGGGACACAATATGCTTATTATTGGGCTAATTTTTCGACACTATTAAAAAATTTATTTATATCTTTGCTAGGAGTGTTGATTTTTTGGTTATTGGGGGCGATTTTTGGGGAAGCTACGGAAGGAATTTCTTTGATTTTGACGGTGACGGCTGGTTTATATTGGTTATGGAGTCCTGTATATTGGGCTAGTGTACGTAATGGCAAATATAGACGTTATAACTATGTGGGCTTTTGGCGTGGTAGGGTGTTGGATGTTTATATTACCGAAGAAGTGGTAAATGAGGCTTCAGCGCTAGATAAACTGGGTAAAGTAATTATTGTGGAAAATTTGCAGAAAAAAATTAACGTAGAAGTGGGGGATAAAAGCGGTTTTAGGGCAACTATTACTAGCCCTTTACAACGTATTCATAAGGTTATTAATCGTGGTCAGGCGGTGGAGGGTTTATTATTATCTAATGATCCTGATTTTATGCGTATTAGTAAAGTTACAGATATATATATTCCCCGTCATAAACTGTGGGTGGGGGAATATCCTTATATTCGACGGGATATATTTTTAGATGTTAGAAAAGAGTTGGCTAAAATTTATGGCTAATTAAAGTTTTGGTTGAGGAAAAGTAATGACAATGATAATAGCCCATCGGGGTTTATCTACAGAAAGCCCAGAAAATACCCTTTCTGCTTTTCGTTTGGCAATGGCTAAGGGCGCTGATGGTATTGAGGGAGATTTTCATTTAACGAAGGATAAGCAAATTGTTTGTATTCATGATACCCATACCGCTAGGGTTGCAAATACTAGATTAATTATTAAAGATTCTACTTTAGCTCAATTAAAAAAACTTGATGTGGGATGTTGGTTTAATTCAAGGTTTAAAAATGAAAGGATTCCTACCCTTGAGGAAGTATTGGCAATCTTACCCCCTGAAAAAAAATTTTTTTTAGAAATTAAATCAAATTCTGAGATAGTACCTTATCTTTTGAAGATACTAAAAAATAGTAATATCAATTTAAATCAGCTGGTAATTATATCTTTTAATAGTCGTAATTTGCAATATATTAAACAGGAAATGCCTGAGTTAAAAACCATTCTTTTATTAAGCCTTAAAACTATTAATAGTATTAAGTTATCAAATTTTTTGGCGGAGAAGTTATTAAAAAAGTTAGCTAAAATTAAAGCGGATGGTATTAGCACTTCTGTATCACATTTTCTTACTAAACATTATATTTATCAGTTTATTTCTAAGGGATATGAATATCATTTATGGACAATTGATAATAAAAAAACTGCCGAACAATTTATTAAAATAGGAGTTAATTCTATTACTACTAATACTTTAAGAATTATTGAACTATAATCAGTATTTGATCATCTTTAAAATATTATCACTATTCGCCACTACCTTTATTATCTTAAGTTGAGTTCGGATAATTTGTTATAAATAAATTATATCTTCACCCATCGTGTAATAAATTACACGGCTAATGGTAATTCGTTCAATAAATTGAACTAAGATATATTTTGATTCACAAATTTATCATAAACTATTATCACCCTCACCCCTCATCTCCCATACTCCTCATCAGCTTAATACCTGCAACCCAATAATAATAACAACCCCCATCCCAAATAGAGGTTATTTTATCAGCGCACCTTATCCGATAACTCATTATTAATAATTTGGGAAACTTTACCTTTTTCTAAGTTAATAATAAGATCGGCTTTTTGAGCTAAATTAAGGTCATGGGTAATTAAAAAAGTGGTTTTACCCTTAGCTAAATTTAACAACGATTGGATAACTTCCTGCTCATTTTGACTATCTAAACCCGTTGTAGGTTCGTCTAAAATGAGAATAGGTGTATTATTCATGGCAGTACGGGCGATCGCAATACGCTGTCTTTGTCCTCCCGAAAGGGTTGCACCCCTTTCCCCCATAAAAGTATTATACCCTTGGGGTAAATTAGAAATAAAATCATGGGCATTAGCCAGACAGGAAGCCTTAATAATTTCCTCATCCTTAACATCGGTCATACCATAAGCAATATTATCCCTAATTGTCCCCGCAAATAAAATAGTTTCCTGTAATACCACACTAAGTTGCGATCGCACCGAAGAAATAGTATAATCCCGAATATCATGGCCATCAATTAAAACTTGTCCCTGAGTAGGCTCATAAAGTCGTAATAATAAATTCATCATCGTTGACTTACCACAACCAGAAACCCCCACAATAGCCACCAATTGCCCTTGTTTTACCCGAAAATTGACACCCCTTAATAAACAATGCCCCTCCCCATAAGTAAAAGAAACATCACGAAACTCCACATCTCCCCTAAACATCGGCGCTGGTTGTGCATCAGGCAAATCTTGAATAGTAGGAATTTCCTGAAAAATATTTAACACCCTTTGTGCCGAAGCCGCCGACTTAGCCAAACGCCCCGTATATTTAGCAAAATTCTGAATCGGCTTAAAAGTATTTTTGAGATAAGTAAGAAAAACAATAACATCCCCTACACTCAAAGCATTCTGCAACACTAACCATGAACCATACCACAACACCACCGCTAAAGCCAAGGCAATAATGACATCAACAATCCTTTCGAGGGAAGCTGATAAACGTTGCGTTTCAATAGCCTTACGTAAACTCTGCTCGTTTTCATGGGCAAATACCTCAAAAAAAGCATTTTCCAAACAAAGGGCTTGAATCAGCTTTATAGATGTCATAGATTCGGCAGAAGTAGCCGCCAACAATCCTTCCCGTTTTCTTTGTTGTAAAGATGAAGTTTGAATACGTTGACTAAGACGATTTACCGCCAAAGAAAAAAAAGGTAAACTAATTAAAGCCACAGCAGTTAACCTTGCATTTATCCAAAACATAATTCCCACAGTGCCTACCAAAGTGAGAATACTAACTACCAGAGGTAAAGTTGCCGTAATAAGAATTTCTTGAAGGCGACTCGTATCACTACTAATGCGAATAATTAAATCTCCGCTTCTCGTAGTGGTGTGATAATCCAAAGATAAAGCCTGTAGATGTGCATAGAGACGATTTCTCACCTTTGTCATTACCCTACTGCCTACCATGGCTAAACTCACCGCGCTACCATATCCAGCTAAAGCCCGAAAAGCACTAATGGCAAACACTGCCACCGCACAAATAGTTAGTAAAGTTATGGGGCTAATTTCACCGACATAGAGAATATTAATCGACTTATTTTGTAATACATAATCTAAAACAAATTTGAGGGGTAATGGTTCAATGATTCGTAAACAAACATCTGCGATAATTGAAACAATAGCAATAAATAAGAGAATTTTTTCTTGTTTTAAATAAGGGGCAAAATTATCTAGTAGCTCTTTTAAAATTGGCAAGGATGTCTCTAATGTTTTCGTTTTATTTTCTGACATAATTTAAACTATTAATACTTATTAAAAAAATCTAACTATAGCTATTGAATAAGTGAAGGAAAAAGAATAAATTTAAATAATTGATTAATCAAAAGTAAATTACCATAATAAATGTAAAATAATTAATATAACACTACAGTGATTTAACCAAATAGACTTTAATAAAATTCACTGAATATGTTTTTTTAATCATTTAATTGATTGTGCTATGGGGTAAATAAATTATGATAAATAGATGAAAATATTAAATGTATTAATTAAGTGTTAATCATGGTTTACTAATATAGGTATGTCAACCCCACCTTGATATTATTTCCGTTTATTAGTAATATAAATACTTCAATAAAAATATTAATCTTATATAAGATCATTACTTAATTAAGTTTAATATACTATCAGTAACTTGAATCCAAGTATGATTGTTAATAACATAACTATGACCATTTTGACCCATCTTTTGAGCCAACAAAGGATTATTGAACAATTGCTCTAAATAATAAATTAAAGCATTTATATCTCCAGCAGGAACTAAAAAACCATTTTTATCATGACTAATAATAGTTTTTAATTGTCCAATATCACTAGCAATAACGGGTAAACTAGCCGCCATATATTCATATACCTTAAGAGGAGAAAAATAAAAATTTTTAAGAGCAGGATAAGGGGCTACACCTACATCCATTTGTGAAAGCAATAAAGGTATTTTATTTGGTGAAACTTTACCTGTTAAAGTAACTACTGCCTCTAATTTTTTATTACTTATATCTTGTATTAATTTTTCTTTTTGTGTACCATCTCCTACAATTAATAATCTTCCTTGGGGATATTTTTTATAAAAATTATTAAAAGCATCGAGCAAAATATTTAAACCGTGCCAAGGTTTTAAAGTGCCTACAAATCCTATGGTAAAAATGTCTTTTTTTAGATTTCTTGAAACATCAGAAAAACGTTCAGGATTTACACCATTAGAAATTACTTTAATTTTTTCAGTATTGGCTAAATATGATTTTAAATAGCTTTTAATTTCTTCGGAAACCGCAACGATATGATTAGTTAAATTAAAAACTTTGTGAGCAATATTTTCTGCTTCTATTTTATGAAATAATCCTCGGTGTTTTTCTTGCTCGTCTATTAAAGGAGAATTTACTTCTAAAATAGTAGGAATATTATGTTTATATCCATATTCTATTCCTTGATAACTCCATAAAGAATAACGCTCATAAATTAAGTCAAAAGGATGATTTTGCTCTAACAACTGATATAATGTGTGGTTGATAGAGATAGCTTTTTTTTCTCTTAATTCTAATTCCCCTTTAGGAATAGGAGGGAGTAAGTATATATCAATATTATCTTTAAATTCTTGAGGTATTTCCCCCCCCAAACGAGGAGTAAATAAAGATATTTTTGCTCCTTTTTTTATAAAACAACGTATAATTTCTTGGACATGGATAGAGCAACCTTTTTCCCCAAAGACAGGAATACCAGCATCAGCACAAATATAAGCAATACGCATAATAATTTAAAATTTAAATGATTAGTTATACTAAATAACTGTTTTTCGTTTTTTGTTTTATTATTCAAATAATTTGAAAATAATCATTAGGATTTATTTAATCAAGCAGTAAATATCCAAATTACACAATATTATTTATTTCTGATTCCTTGCACTTTAATAATTTACTTTTTTATCATTACTTAATTACCAAGGAAATTTTGTCGCAAAAATTGACTATTTTGGTAAATATTAAAATCAGATTCGATTAATTTTCGTGCCTCTACAGCGCACCTTACCCGTAAATCTTTATCTATTAAAAATTTTTGTATAGCCAGAGCTAAACTTTTTACGTCCTGTTGTGGTATGATAAGACCCGTCTTTTCATGGATTACTAATTCGGGAATTCCTGTAACATCTGTGGCGATACAAGGAGTACCTAAAGCCATAGATTCTAATAATACAGTGGGTAACCCATCCCTATTGCCATCCTTCCCGATGATATAAGGTGCGACAAATACCGCTGATTCTTGCACTAATTTAAAAACTTCATTTTGGGGGCGATCGCCCTTTAAACTAACCTTATACTGTAAATTAAGATCAAGAATTTGTCGATGTAACTCCCCGTGTAAATCACCACTACCGATAATCTGACATTCAAAATCACAACCCCACCGATTTAACAAATCACAAGCATCCACGAGAATAGACAAACCCTTTTTCTCCACCAAACGCCCCACAGAAATAATCCGAGGTAAACGATTATCAGGAGACTGAAAAGAAAATTGACTAACATCCAAACCATTGTATATTCGTTGCACATTTTGCCCCAGCGCACCATATTTTGTTGTTAAATAATTTTTGTTATAGTCACTCACCGTAATAACAGATTGTGCATCCCGTAACTTTCTCGCAAAATCATCAACATTAACACTGTCATGGAAAATATCCTTAGCATGGGCAGTAAAAGTATAAGGAATATCTGCAAAATGTGCCGCTAAACGGGCTACACTCGTCGCCACCGAAGCAAAATGTGCGTGTAAATGGGTGATATTTTTTAACCTCACCTCCCTCGCCAACCATAAACCCTGATAAACCACACTAGCAGACTCCCCCGCCGCAAAAGCTAACCTCTGCCATATATCAGGAATATATCCCGCCGTTTCTTGCAATTCTGCCCAAAAATAACTCGCCGCCGTAGGATTAACACTATTTAAGTAAGCGCTTTTTCTACCTTGAGTGGGCTTTTTAATATAGCTAACCGATGCTTTTACCTGAGAAATAATATTTTGAAAATGACTATCACAAGGAGGGCGCAAGGCAAAAATTTCTATATCTAAACCAATTTTTTCATGGGCTAAAATTTCATTGACAATAAAAGTTTCTGAATAACGAGGGTAACGTTTAACTACATAACCAATACGATGTGATTTTTCTTGCATGATAAATGATTGATTCTAAATTGTGTTACTAAATAATGTTTGATTACATTAAAAACCTATATTTACTATCTATTTTCCCCACAAAATAATTAGTTATTACCTAAGCAACCATTGGAAATTTATTAGATGAGTTTTTGTGCTGTATTTGTTGACAAATACTATTTAAATATAGGGGAATTCTTTTTAATCCGTGAAAATCAATATAATTATGTACTTGAGGTGTATTTTTTTCTTCTTTTAACCATTTAGCTAAAGAATCAGGAGTTAAATTATCTGGGTGTAACATATCCACTAATCCCAACTCTTGTAACCTTTGAATGCGTATTAACTGCTCACGACGAGGATTAATTCTCGGAATAATTAAAGCTCTTTTTTCAAAAGATAAAATTTCACTGGTGCTATTATACCCACCCATAGAAATTACCCATTTTGCCTCTTTTAAAAGAAAAGTAGGTTCTTTTACATATTTCCACACCCATAAATTAGATCTATTTTTTGCTATATTTAATAAATATTCTTGTACTTCTTTGGGCATAAAAGGACCAGTAATAATTATCCCTTGAACATTATTAGGTAAAATAGTTTGTGCAAAAGTCAAAGCTAAATTAGCTCCATCTTGCCCTCCACCAACCATACATAAAGCTAAATCTTTATTATTAAGTTTAAAGTTAGACTTATTCGAGCTAAAATCTAATCTTGACCGTTGATCAAAGTAGCCTGTATAACGAAATTTACTCGCAATATCCGTTGAAAATTTATACTCTTTAATGGCATCATAAATCATAGGATCTCCATAAATCCATACTTCATTATAATAGGTACGAATTATCTTCTCATTTTTCGCTTTCTTCCATTCTTGATATACTGTTTTTGGATCGTCTAATATATCTCTTAAGCCAAGAATTCTAAAGGTATTTGTTTCTTTTTTTAAATATTTAAGAGTTGGTTTTAACTCTCCCATTGCCCCCTTCGGCACGTTATCAACTATTAATATATCTGGTTTAAAATTTTGAATTGTTGCTAGAATAATGTGCGATCGCATCTTAACAATTTCATCAAGAGACATCTGCCATTGTTTTGCCTCATAACTTCCCCTCTCATTTTTATACAAAGCAGGTAGAGTAACACAATCAATCCCATCACCGCCACTAAAATTATTACTCTGATTTGTACCCGTAATCAGTAAAATATCCACATTCAGAGGAGAAAGCCCCAAATTTTGAGCTATCAATAAATTACGTCTTTTATGCCCTAAACCCATAGTATCATGGGAGTAAAGCACTATCCGCCATCGCTTAGAAGAAGAATTTCCACAGCTAGAAATCGCAAAATTAGAGCTTGTGTCTAAAGATTGCGTCAAAGAATTATTTTCTTCACTAAAATTGCAGTTCATCGGTCAATAATATGTAAATAAATATGGTTAATATTTGTTTAAGAAGCAAAATATCCCTAATTTGTTCCTGAATCTAACTATTTATACGTAAACTTTATACAAATTATATATTTATCCTCTCTAATACTGATAAAACCGTAAAATCAACCAACCTCATCAGCAATCATTATCCATTAGATTAACCAAAATCTGTTAACAAACCCTGACAGTAATCAAACAAAATAGGAGTTGAAAACTGACGCTCAGGAAATAGGGTACTAAGATATATATGCCTTACCAGCGTCAAAATAGTATAAATTCTCATCTCCTTTCTTTTGTCTTCTCCTACCAATGAAATAAACTCATTTTCTAAAATATTTTCCTGAGCCTTAAAAGCGTGAAAATGACCATATCTTCTTAAACTATACTCTATTATGTGTCCCAAAAAATTTCCCATATCAAGGCTAGGATTACCCAAACAATATAAATCTAAATCTAATAAATAAAAATGCTCATCATCTACGATAATCTGATCAAAATAAAAATCACGATGAATACCACATAAATAGTGATTTTCTTCCATTAATTGACCAAGAGAATCACACTTTTTCAAAATATCTTTAATTTGAGACTCCCAATGAGGATAAATCTTTAAAACTAAAGGTAATTTTTGATGTAATATACTCAATTCATCAACTATCAAATGAGAATGAACAGTGGCTATGTTTGCTAAATGTAATTTACGAATAACATAGGGAATTTTTTCTATAATTTGTCTATTCATCTCAGGATTAAACAAATCTGTTAAAACTTTTCCCGATACTTTTTTTTGTAACCACATTTGCCACGGAGGAATTAAACCAAAAGGTTGAGGCACAGAAATTTGATCCAAACAATCATTATTAAAGCCATTTTCCCATAGCTTTTGTTGTAAATTATAGGTTTTAAAATCAGTACCTTTTGCTTTTATTTTACCAATTAATATTAAACTATTATCTCCTTCAAAAGTAAACTCAATTAAACATCTTTTTTCTGGTTTATAACGAATTACTTCTAAGGCTTTTAACTGATACTTACTCATTAAATCAGACAAAAATTGATTAAAATAGCTTTCCACATTATCTTTATTTAAAATGTCTGTTAGAAACACCATTTTCTTATCAGAACTTAGATTATACTTATTAATAATATTCATATTTATTTTTATAAAATAAACAATATATATTTATGTTATTTGCTAACTTTAATTAATATCAAAGTATCGTAAAAAAGCAAGAAATAGTTAATAACTAACCATCACGAATAATTTCATTTACTACATAGTAACTTGAAAAATAAACATAGCTTAATTGTTTTGTATGAACAATTTTGATAATATCTTGTTATTAAAGTAGATGATCGTAAAACAAAAAAAATATAAAAAATAATGGTAGAAAACAGGGAAAGCGAATACTATAAAGAGTCCGAGGCAACTAGAGTTAGAGTTTTAAGCGAGGCACTTCCCTATATACAAAAATTTGCAGGACGTACCATCGTTGTGAAATACGGTGGTGCTGCCATGAAAGATGATAATCTCAAAGAAGGAGTAATCAGAGATATTGTTTTTCTCGCCTCCGTGGGTTTAAATCCAGTGGTAGTGCATGGAGGTGGCCCAGAAATTAATGTTTGGTTAACAAAATTAGGTATCGAACCTCAATTCAAAGATGGATTAAGGGTAACAGACGCTCAAACCATGGACGTGGTGGAAATGGTGTTGGTGGGTAGGGTAAATAAACAATTAGTTACCCTGATTAATAACGCTGGGGGAAAAGCCGTTGGTATATGCGGAAAAGATGGTAATCTAATTCAAGCTAGATCGGTAAATCGTGAAAAAGTTGGTTTTGTCGGAGAAGTCACTAGCGTTGATAGCTCTTTAGTAGATTCCCTTGTAAAAAGTGGTTATGTACCCATCATATCTAGTGTCGCAGCGGATTTTGATGGACAACCCCACAATATTAATGCGGATACCGTGGCGGGAGAAATTGCCGCCGCTTTGGGGGCTGAAAAATTAATTTTATTAACCGATACCCCCGGGATTTTGCAGGACTATCATGATCCTTCTACGTTACTATATAAGTTATCAATCCAAGATGCTAGGGACTTAATCGATCAAGGGGTGGTGTCTGGGGGAATGATTCCCAAAGTAACTTGTTGTGTACGCTCTTTAGCCCAAGGGGTAAAAGCGGCTCATATCATTGATGGTAGAATCCCCCATGCTCTATTGTTAGAAATTTTCACTGATGATGGTATTGGTTCAATGATTGTTCCTTAATTTTCAGCTTTTGAGGGTGAATTTCACCCTTTTATTAACAAACAAAATTTAACGTAAATCAAGAATATTATCTTTAAAGTTATCGGCTATTTTTGATAGAAATGTAGAGCGAGAGGATTCTTTATTTTTTAAGTTCTGGGTATCTTTGTTTTGATGATTATCCATCCTTGAAGATTCTTTATTTTCACGACTCCATAAAGAAAAAACTTTAATCATTTTCATAAGTAAAAGCTCCTTGATATTTTTATCAAAGCGAGTACTCCATTATATTCTCACTATTTGATAAATTAGCTAGTTTTTATTATTCATGATGGTTGTTTCAAAAAATTATTTTCGTGACATTTATTCTTAATCTGTTGCATTTCTTCATATATTTTGTAAGGGATAATAATCAAGACAATGATTAATTATTTTTCCCTCGTTACTTTTGATTAATAACAGCGCACCTTAAACCCATAAAAAATTACTCATCAGCAATAGTCAACCTTTCAATATTCCAAAAAGCACCACCAAGGGGAGAGTATTCCACCCCTTCAATGCGATTTCTTACCGCAGATAAAGAATAAGGATTCACCAGATATATTAAAGGTAAATATTCCATAGCTAACTGCTGAGTTTGATCATAGATTTGCTTACGACGCTCAAATTCTAATTCCCTTGCCCCTTGTACATACAAATCACCGATTTCCCTTTCCCAGTCTGCAACCACTCGGCCTTGGATGTCTTCCCTTCCTGCTTGGGGTTTTTGATTAAAAAGATGTAAATTACCGTCAGGATTCCAAAGATTAATGCCCCCGTTAGGCTCATTTCCCCCTGTAAAACCAATAATATGGGCTTCCCAATCTAGGGAATTACTGAGTTTATCTACCAATACATTAAAAGCGATGGGGGTAAAATCAACGATAACCCCGATTTGCTCTAAATCTTGCTTAATTTGAGAGCCTAGGGATTCCCTGATGCGGTTTCCTGCGTTGGTAAGAAGGCTAAATCTGACGGGATGATTGTCGGCATCAAAAAGATTACCGTTATTGTCATATCTAAATCCTTCAGCCATTAAAATCTCTTTGGCTAATTCAGGGTTATATTCGTAGCCTTCTACGGTAGGATCGTAGAATGGTGACTGCACCGAAATAGGTGAATTTTGTTGTTCTCCTAAACCCCTATATATATTATTAATCATTCTATCACGATCAATGCTATGGGCGATCGCCCTTCTAAACTGCACATTATTAAACCACTTCGACTTATAAGGAGTCACCAAAGGAGTACCATTTCTCGAACCTTGATTGAGATTAAAAGCCATAAAAGTAGTACCATAGGCAGCACCACCATTATAAATAGTAAAATCCCCCTTGTCCTCCTCCCGTTTAAGTAAAGAAAAATACTCAGGGGAAACCCCTATAGAATCTAAACTGCCAGAGCGAAATTGTAACAAAGAAGTGTCCGTCGATTCCACAATTTCCCACACCACATCTTCAATATAAGGTAATTCATTACCCTCCTCATCCTTCTGCCAATAATAAGGATTTCTCGTAAAAATAACCCGCTGAGAAGTAGAATAACTTTTCAACTGATAACGGCCATTAACAATCAACTCATCAGGAGGAGTATCCACCCCCCACACAGAAAGAAACAAAGGATTACCATCCCGATCCCTTTCTTGCACCGTTTCCTCTAAAATATGTTTAGGTAAAATTGCTAACCCTGTGCTTTCTAAAAAAGGAGCAAAAGGTTCATTAATCGTAAACCTCACCTGTCTATCATTTAACTTCGTCACCGTAGGCAAAGCACGACTTTCCCCCACCCTCAAACTATCCCTTGCATTACTAGGAATTTCCTCATTCAGATAGAGTTGATTATAACTAAATACCACATCATCTACCGTCAAAGGTTCACCATCAGACCATTTTAAATTTTCCTTGAGAGTAAAAGTAATATTAAGATTATCCTCCGAAAAAGTCCAAGACTGCGCCAAGGCAGGTTGAATTTCCCCCGTTAAAGGATTTTCCTCCACCAATCCATCATAGGTTAAACCAAAAATATTAGGAGACTCCTGAGACAAAACAGCGTTGAATGTTTTAGGATCACTTAAAATAGCTTGAGTTATCTGAGATTGTTGCCTCGTCTTATTTACAAGAGTAGCATCACCACACCCCGATAATAAAGTTAAACTCATCAGCATCACCAAAGCCCCACTAATTATCTTGGAAAACCTAGAAAACATACCTTAATCAAATCAATCTTTTTTTACAACTCCCATGTTATCCTAATATAGCTCTACCGAAGATCATAGAAAATAGTAAAAAATACCAAAAAATTAGTTTCAGTTAAACCTATCTTTAAATCCTTATTTTTTTATCCGATTGCCTCTTTATAAAATATGAATATTAGTTTGGAGCAGATTTTTAATATTTCTCCTAATTTTCAAAGTTTGCTAACAGATATTGCCATTGTTATCCTAATTTTAGGACTTAGTTATTTTGTTCTAAAAATTGCTAAAAATTTATTATTTAGACAGTTAAAAAAAATTACCCGCCAAACCAAAACAGACTTAGATGATCAAATTATTGAAATTATTAATAAACATATAATTCCCATTGGTTACTTTATTATTTGTTATTTAACCTTTAAGGAAGTTGAAATAAATGAAACAATTTTAGGATTATCTAGGACTTTTTTTAGTGTTGCTATTACTTTTTGTACATCGAGATTTTTAGTTGATTTATCTAGGGTAATTATTAGATTTTATAGTAAAAAATATCATTATTCCAATTCCATTGTCGAGAAAAATATTAACGCCCTTTTTCCTGCTATTAGGGTTGTAATTTGGACATTGGCAGCCATATTTACCATTAGTAATTTAGGTTTTGATATTGGGGCGATTATTGCAGGTTTGGGGATTGGTGGTGTTGCCCTTGCCCTTGCATCCCAAGGAATTTTACAAGATTTATTTAGTTATTTTGCTATTTTATTCGATCGCCCCTTCGAGATTTCTGATTTAGTTTCCGTGGATGAATTTACGGGATATGTACAACACATTGGCATCAAAACCACCAGAATAAAAGCTCTCACAGGGGAAGAATTAGTTTTGGCAAATACAGACTTAACTAGCTCTCGTCTGAGAAATTATAAAAGGATGCAAAGTCGTCAAGCAAAAATAAAATTAGGCATCATTTATGAAACTGATAATCATCTACTGCCCCAAATTCCCGAAATTATCGAAAAAGCCCTTATGCCCTTAGAAAATATTACCTTTGATATTGCTTATTTTTCTGGTTTTGGAGATTTTAGCCTCGACTATGAAGTCATTTATTTTGTCCATAGTAATAATGAGTTAAAAATTTATCGCAAAGCCCAACATGAGGTTAATCTTGCCATCAAATTCGCTTTTGCCGAAGCCAGAATCCAGTTTGCTTATCCTACAGCCCTACATTATCTTAAATGATGAACAGTTTAGACTAAATCCTGTTTTAAGAATAGTAAACTTTACTAATCAGATTTGGTGTTGGTTCAATAGATTGAAAGAACTACCGTTAGCCGTGCAATAAATTTACACGGTAGAGCAACTGCGAAGATAGAATCTATTTATAACGAATTGTCCGAACTTGATATAATACGAACAAAATCGCCCTTATAGCCCCCAATTCAGGGGGACTTTTATTGTATCCTTACTCCTAATCACCCTTCATCTAACCCTCATTAACCCGTGTTACGCATTCCTGCGGCGATACCGTTAATGGTAAGTAAAGCACCCCGCAATAATTCATCTTTGCTATAACGGAAATGAATTAAACCCGCTTTGTCTTGATTAGCATATTGACGCAGACGTTTTAATAAAGATACTTGCAAGAAGCCAAGGGGTACAATAGAACCATTACGCAACTGTACTGAGCGTTGCAATTCGGGATCAGTATCCAATAATCGCTCTTGTTGATTGATTTTTAAGACCATTTCTCTACTCAGATAGTATTCCTTGGCAATTTGGGAGAATAGCTTATGGAATCGCTCTTTATCTTCATCCTCCGCCAATTCTTCCACATAATGACTTGCCATTTGTAAATCTACTTTAGAAAGGGTCATTTCCACCTTAGAAATTACCATCTTGAAGAAAGGCCATTTTAGGTAAAAATAGCGTAATAATTTCAAATTCTCCTCAGGCTCTTTGGCTAAAAATTCCTGTAGGGCAGTACCTACCCCATACCAAGCAGGGAGCAAGAAACGGCTTTGAGTCCAGCTAAACACCCAAGGAATGGCACGTAGGGAGCTAATATCCTTTTTACCTTTCTTACGACGGGCAGGGCGGGAGCTAATTTGGAGTTTACTGATTTCCTCGATGGGGGTAACGGAAAGGAAGAAGTCGATAAAGTCTGGTTGTTCGTAAATTAAATCTCGATAGGCTTTCCTGGAGGCGATCGCAATTTCTTCCATAATCTCATTCCAAGGCTCAATATCATCAAACCCACTACCCAACAAACTAGCCTGAATTACAGCGGTGCTGATGGTTTCAAGATTATACAAAGCCAACTCTGGTAAGGAATACTTAGAAGCCAAAACTTCCCCTTGTTCAGTAATTTTAATACGTCCATTGATGGTGGAAGTCGGTTGAGCCAAAATCGCCGCATAGGCAGGGCCTCCCCCCCTACCCACAGAGCCACCCCTACCGTGGAAAATTTTGATTTTTACCCCATAATTTTTACCCAATTTTGCCAAAACCTTTTGGGCTTTATGGATTTCCCAATTACTACTCATAAACCCTGAATCTTTATTACTATCAGAGTAGCCCAACATAATCTCCTGGAGGTTATAAGGAGTTAACTTCGGTAATACCAAATTAGACTGACTATTGGTAGGAATTTCCTCATATCCCCCCGCCAAACAGGCACGATAAAGGGGTAAATCAAACAATTCTTTCATCACCGAGTAGGATCTTTTTAAGTCCTCCACCGTCTCAAATAGAGGCACTATACGAATGGTACTAGCTCCAATTACGGGGTCATACAATCCTGCTTCCTTGGCTAATAATAATACCTCTAAAACATCACTGACATAGTTAGTCATACTGATGATGTAGGTGTTGCAAATTTCTAAACCAAATTCCCCTTGCAGCGCCCTTAACACCTTAAAAGTTTCAATGGTTTCGGTGGTAGTCTCAGAAAAAGGAATTGGATTAGGCACAAGGGGGCGACGGGTTTTTAATTCCCTCACTAGCCACGCGGTTTTTTCCTCCTCGCTTAATTCATTGTAGGGTTTATCCAACATTCCCAAATATTGGGCGATTTCGTTAAGGGCATCGGAATGGCGAGAAGAATCCTGACGAAAATCTAACTCGGCAAGATGAAAACCATAAATTTCTACTTGGAAGATAAGATGGTCTAATTCTTGACAGTTTAATCCTGTTTGCTCAAGGTTAAGTTTAATCAGTTTTAGGTCATCTAGGAAGTCGTTAGCACTAGGATAAAGGTTATCATCCTTGGTGGCTAATTTAATGGATTTACGGGTTTCAGGGTTCGATAAAGCCTCATTACGAGCCTTGGTGTTGTGTAATTTTTTCTCGATAAAAGCCAATTTGAGGCGGTAAGGCTCTTGGCGATAACGAACATATAATCTATCATACACATCAGGCATCTTGATGCGATCGGTTTCCAAGGAATCTAATAATTCTGGCAAAACATTAGACCAATGTAACGATAAACTTAGTACATCATTTAACTTCGCCACAGATTCCAAATATTTTTCAATGACAAGGTTACGTTGATAACAAGCCGTTGACCATGTAACTTCAGGGGTTACAAAAGGGTTACCGTCACGATCGCCCCCTACCCAAGAGCCAAAATAACAAAACTTATGACTAGGGGCTTTCAATTTAGGAAAAGTGCTATGTAAAGCCTGTTGTAATCGTTTGGAAAGATGGGGCAAACTATCAAATAATACCTCTTGGAAATAGTGAAGGGCATAATCCACCTCATCTAATACCGTGGGCTTAAACTGGTGTAACTCATCGGTGCGCCACCACAACTGAATCTCATCCATCAAACGGGAGCGAAAATGCTCAGCTTCATAAGAATTAGTTAAACCCATGGCGCGACAAGATTCCTCAGCACCATCCAAGCGCTCTAAAATTTGGGAAATGCGTCTTTGTTTTTTGCGAATGGTATGACGGACAATTTCTGTAGGGTGCGCTGTGAATACCAAACGAATATCCAACTCATCCAACAATTCTTGAATTTTTTGAGGGGGCATATTCAACTGTTGGAGATGGGGGAATAACCAATGAAAAGTACCTCCACTAGCCGGATTGGGTTTTTGTTCAAAATAACTATAATCTTTATCCCCAGAATCAACAACTATTTTTTCGGTTTCGCCCTCAATCAATTTATCAATGACACTATCCATTTTAGAACCATTTACTTGATCTTCGGTGGTGGTACTACGGATAATTTTTTGGTTTCTTTGTTCGTAATGTTGCTCGACAATGTTAATTAATTGGAAATAAAGAGCTAAAGCGCGTACAGCCTTGATGGCATCATCTAACTCTAATTGCTCAATCCATTTACTAACAGATTGTTTGGGGCTTTCGGAAGTTTGTCCTTCAGGAGAACAAGCGGACTTTAATTGTTCTAGTAAATCTACCAAATGCTGTCCACATTCATTGGTCAAAACTAATTCCCACAAATTCTCAATTAACTTTAATCGGTGGCGCAATAGTAACTCTGAGTTAGAGTAGATGCTTAGTTCTTCTTCTTTATGGCTAGTTTTGGTAAAAGTCATAATATTTACTTCTCTATAGATGTTGATTCATGGGCTAGTTGTCATGACAACCTTATAATCTTAGCGGTGATTAGTCCTTAAATAAAGTTTTTTCAGATACATTTTTTATCTATATTCATCTATTCCCCATCACTCTGATTATATTTTCTCCTCAATTTTCTTGATAAATATCTGCAATTTATCATTTAATGGTCTGGTTTTAAAGTTGATCAAATTTTATTTTCTTCTGGTTAATTTTCATTGCTATTATTTGATTTATAACTCCCTCTGACGACAATCATGAACCAGTCTTCTAGCTCTAATACCGTTCTTGAAAGTAATCTTAATCCCTATATTACTCTAAATAATCAGGGAATTATCCTTCCAGGAATGGAATTATCTGCCTCTGAACATCGTTTGGGTCGTGACCCTACTATGGTAGATTTAGTTGTACCTAATGATTGGAATATTGTCAGTCGTTGTCAGGGACTTTTTATTCGGGAAGATAATCATAATTATCGTCTTTTTGATGGTAACGGGGCAAGACGTAGTTCCAATGGACTTTTTATTAATAATAAATTAATTCCCCTTCATGGTCATTTATTGAGTAATGGCGATCGCATCCAAATCGGTCAAAATCCAAGGGATTGGGTGATTATTGAATATCATTCATCTCAAGTCCATAGTGGTTTTACCCCCCCTAAAACCCAATCTATCTCTTTATTAGAAAAACCCATCATTCTTGGTAGGGATGAAAACGCAGATTTACGATTAGAAGCGCCTACGGTATCCCGAAAACACGCCGTCATTACGAAAAATAGTAAAGGAGATTATATCCTCACCGATTATAGTGCTAATGGGGTGTTTGTCAATGAAAAAAAAGTTAATGGCTCTTGTGTGATTAGTCATAATTCATTAATTACCATTGGTCCTTATCGTCTGGTATTACAAGGACATAAATTAGTTATCGCTGATCCAGGGGATAATATTCGTTTAGATGCGTTTAATTTGATTAGGGTTGTTAAAGATCAAGAAGGAAAAGATCGCACTATTATTAATGATATATCTTTACCCATCGAACCTGGTCAATTTGTGGCTTTGGTGGGAGGTAGTGGGGCGGGAAAATCAACTTTAATGGGTACTCTTTTGGGTATTCAACCCACAACCCAGGGAGCTGTATTTATTAATGGGGAAGACTTACGGCAAAATTTTAATATTTATCGTAATCAAATTGGTTATGTACCGCAAAAAGATATTATTCATAAGGATTTAACAGTTATAGAAGCCCTCGAATATTCTGCAAAATTACGTTTACCCCCTGATATTAATATTCGGGAAATAGTCAGTAAAACGTTAGACCAAATTGAGTTAGTTGATTATAAGAATATTTTGGTTAAAAATCTCAGTGGTGGTCAGTTAAAAAGGGTAAGCATTGGAGTAGAATTATTAGCAGATCCTAAGTTATTTTTCCTCGATGAACCCACCTCAGGGCTTGATCCTGGATTGGATAAAAAGATGATGGAATTATTACGCAAATTAGCCGATGAAGGACGTACCATTATTCTTGTTACCCATGCCACTACAAATATAAGTATGTGCGATCGCCTCGTATTTTTAGGCAGAGGGGGGCATCTTTGCTATTATGGTGAACCCCAAAAAGCCATGGACTTTTTTAATATTTCTAGTGGGAATTTTGCGGATATTTATATTAATTTAGAAACCATTGAAGCGGTGATTAATAAAGCTCAAGAATTTAAAAATTCTTCCTATTATCAAGATAATATTAAAGATCATTTGTCACAAAAACACACCACTTATTCTATGGCTAATAATACGGGTTATAATTTTACTAATACTTCTTTAAAGGGTAATAAAATCCCTTATCAATCAACCCCTGAAAAGGTAAAACCATCTTTATTAAAACAAACTATTACCTTAACCCAAAGGTATGGCAAAATCATTTTTAGAGATAAAATAAACCTTTTAATATCCCTTTTGACAGCTCCTATCGGTATTAGTTTAATTAGTTTTGCTATCAAAATTGAGCCTTTCACCATCGAATCAGATAATAATCCTAAGTTAGCATCAACAGCCCTTAGCGTCTTATTTGTTTTCACTTGTGCTAATATTTGGGTCGGTTTATCAGGTGCTTTGCAAGAAATCGTAAAAGAGGCAGATATTTATTTTCGAGAAAGGTTAGTAAATCTTGATATTTTTGCTTATTTATTTTCTAAATTATCGGTACTAAAGCTAGTTACATTTTTACAAAGTTTATTGATTGTTTTAACTATTTTAATCCGTTTTGCAAGTCCTAATTCAGAATTAATTCCTTGGTCAATGGGAGTTTTTATTACCAGTTTTTTGACTATTTTTGCTAGTATAAATTTTGCCTTAATGGTATCTGCAGGGGTAAAAAATATTACTCAAGCTAATAGTTTGTTACCCTTATTATTAATCCCACAAATTATTTTTTCAGGGGTGTTATTTACCATGGAAGATGCAGGGAAATATTTATCATGGTTAACTATTAGTCGTTGGTCTGTGGGGGCTTATGGTACATTGGTTGATGTTAATGCCATGATACCTGAACCCATTATATTACCCGATGGCAGTGCGATCGCCCCGGGAATCCCCGAATCATTGGTTTATGACTCCACCTGGCACAACCTCGCCATTAACTGGTTAGTGTTAATGTTGCATACTCTTATCTACTTTGCCATAACGTTTATTTTACAAAGAAGAAAAGATATATATGGCTAACTACAGAAGAAGTGAAAAAATAAAGAATATACACTTTTTCCCATAAAAAAGGGAGACATATTAGCCTCCCCATAGTTTATCAATTAGACAGCTTCAAAATCTAAAGCATCAATGATAGTTTTGTTATAAATAATTCGCCCGGGGGTAGTGTGAATATATTGGGCAATTTTTTCACCCTCAGCGGTTTCCCGTACTTTGCGATCGCCATAATACTTCCAACAACTACCATCGCCGAGTTGTTCAACCTTTTCGGGTTTATCATCAGGGTGACTACCATCAACCGCCCCATCAAAACGAACCCAAACATAAGCATGTAAATCAATTAACCCTTGCTCATAGGCCCTAAAAGCATCCTCAAGGTTAGCATAGTAACCCCCAGCGCCCTTAGTCGCCGCAGGATTTTCCGCCGTGAGATAATAACAACCCAATACCATATCCTGAGAAGGAGCAATAATAGGTTTACCAGTAGCAGGGGAAAGAATGTTATGACAAGCCATCATCAACAAACGAGCCTCCGCCTGGGCTTCAATGGATAGGGGTACGTGTACCGCCATTTGGTCCCCGTCAAAGTCAGCGTTAAAAGGAGGACAGACAAGGGGATGGAGTTGAATGGCTCTACCTTCCACCAACACAGGCTCAAAGGCTTGAATACCCAAACGGTGGAGGGTGGGGGCGCGGTTTAGTAATACAGGGTGTCCGGTAATTACTTCTTCTAACACCTTCCAGATGCTAGGATCACCTTTAATGATCATTTTCTTAGCCGCCTTAATATTACTGACAATACCCAGACGGATGAGACGATTAATCACAAAGGGTTGGAAAAGTTCGATCGCCATTTCCCTAGGCAAACCGCATTGATAAATTTGTAAACTAGGACCAACTACAATTACCGAACGTCCAGAGTAGTCCACCCGTTTACCCAAGAGGTTTTGACGGAAACGACCCTGTTTACCCTCAATAATATCAGAAAGGGATTTGAGGGGGCGATTATTACCACCAACGACGGTGCGTCCTCTACGGCCATTATCAATTAGAGCGTCCACCGCCTCTTGTAACATCCGTTTTTCGTTACGGATAATGATTTCAGGGGCAAGGATTTCTTGAAGACGTTTTAAACGGTTATTACGGTTAATTACACGACGATATAAATCATTTAGGTCAGAGGTAGCAAAACGACCACCATCTAACTGCACCATGGGGCGTAAATCAGGGGGAATGACAGGAATTACACTTAAAACCATCCATTCAGGTTTTGAACCCGTAGCGATAAAGTTATCAATTAAGCGTAATCTTTTGATTAATTTTGCTCTTTTTTGCCCTTTGCTATTGCTGATTTCTTCTCTTAGTTTATCGGCTTCTTCTTCTAAATTAATCTCCTGTAATAGACGTTCAACCGCTTCAGCGCCAATGCCCACTTCAATATCTTCTAATTCGGAGTCCTCGGCGTAGATTTGCTCCTCAATTTCCATCCATTGATCTTCGCTGAGCAATTGACGATTACTCAAATTACTCGCATTCCCAGGGTTTAGCACCACATAGGAGTTAAAATAAACCACCTGTTCTACATCCCGTAGGGGCATATCAAGGAGAATACTTAAATAGCTAGGAATCCCTTTTAAGTACCATACATGGGTAACAGGGGCGGCCAATTTTAGGTAGCCCATACGATGACGGCGCACCCTAGACTCTGTAACTTCAACCCCACAACGTTCGCAGACAATACCTCTGTGGCGTACTCTTTTATATTTTCCGCAATGACATTCCCAATCCTTGGAAGGACCAAAAATTTTCTCACAAAATAGCCCGTCCATTTCTGGCTTAAGGGTACGATAGTTAATGGTTTCTGGGGTTGTTACTTCACCGACGACAATACCATTGGGTAAGGTGCGCTCGCCCCATTCTCTAATTCTTTCGGGGGAAGCGATGCCGATTTTTACGTAGTCAAACTGTCTTGTTTGTTGCTTTGTCATGCTATTGTAATGAGCTAAACCTTTTCTATAGAATCAATCAATATGTTGTTTGCAATTATCCGAGGGCTTGTTATTTTTCTACTTTGAGCGATAATTGTCCAGAAAATACATTATACTATAATATTTAAACAGATCGATTCCAGTGGGAATTAATCAATACTGTATAGACGATCGCAAACATCCCCAACACTGCAAAGGCAACCGATAAACCAATCATTTGACTATCAAGAATGTTAGTGGTTTGTTGACTCAATAAATTATAATTAACACTGAAGTTGGCCGCCGCCATGCCCGTATAGTGCATGGATAATACCGCAATTCCCATAATTAGAGATGCAGTGGCTTTTTTGATATTATACAAAGCATCTTTTGTGCCTGTCCTTAAACCAATCACGATTTTAATGGCCGCAAACGAAGCTGCGATCGCAATGAACACTGATAAAATAAACAAAGTAGGATCATAACTAATATCCGCAGCCACCCTGATGGCCGCCATACCAATATAGTGCATTCCCGCAATGGCTGCCCCCATACTAATAGCACCCGCCACAATGGTTTTATTAGTAACCAAAGGTTGAGTAATGATATATAACCCCTGAATACAACCCAACACCGCCGCCAACAAAGATACCAGCACAATCAAAAAATCATAACTAATTTTCGGCTCAATGGAAAAAGCCGTCATCGCAATAAAGTGCATTCCCCAAATACCCATTCCCATAGTCACCGCACTGATAATTAACCAACTCCAACGCTCTAAACCCTTATTAAACGTAATCTCCTGAGACATCTCAATGGTGAAATAACCAGCCCCCACCGCAATGATAGCCGAGAGAATAACTAGGGGAATATCATAAGTTACATTCATGATTGTTACTAATTTATTTTTAAGAACTATTTGTTTACCGCAGAATAACTATTTTGTAAATGTTTATTCACAATATTTAACAATTGTGTTTGAGAAAAAGGCTTCGCTAAAAAATCCCTTGCCCCAATGCTTTCTATCTTTTGAGCATCCAGCATTTTATGATTACCACTAACAATGATAATAGGAACATTCTTAAACATCGAACTACTTTTAAGAATTTGAGAAAGACGATTACCATTAATTTTTGGCATTGATAAATCCATCAAAATCAAATCTGGCTTACTTTCAAACAAATAAGAAAGAGACTCCATAGGATTTTCCACCGTTACCACCTCAAAATAATCCCCTTGTAGATAATCCTTAATCGTTGCCAACATTGTCGGACTATCATCAATACAAATAATTTTAGACTTATTCTGTGTTGATGAACCATGGAGAGAATTAGATAAATGATGATTACCATTAATTCCCATGGATTGAGCCATTATATTTGCCTGTTGTGGCGATGATGATGGTGTTGTTGGGTTGTCCATTGTTTGTGCCATAGGAGACACCGTGGGTAAATTATCATAAGGATACTTTGCCTTTTGTACATTGACGATGCCATGGTGAATATAAGGGGCAAGTAAACCGATTATTTTTAACTCATCTTGTTTTAATGCCGTGGCAATGTCTCGGATAGTGGTATCACCTTTTACCAATTTTGATAATTGAGTTAATACCCTCATGGATAACTTTCCTTGGGGTACTTTTTTTTGTGCATCATTAATACTGGTAAATACTGGGCACTGGTAAGGGGAATTTGCCACGGGGGATAATTTTTGCCACAGTTGATGACGAATACGGAGAGATTTAACCGTGGTAGAAATATTTATGGGGTTATCTCCCACAACATTTTTAATGTTTAATACCTCTGTTTTATTTAATTTTTCCCAATGATATTCGCCTTTGTTTAACCATAGGAAAGATTCGAGGGCATCTTCAGTTAATTTTTTGAGAAGATGACTTTTATCTTCATCGTTAATAAATTGCTTTTGAGAAAGTAAATGTATTATTTGTATTAATTGTAATGTGTTAATGTTTTGTCTTGTTTTAAGGACATTAATAATTTTTGTAGCTACACCAGGATTAATGGCACTTAAATAATATTCGAGGGTATCTAATGATTGTAATGAATGATTTGCATATTGCAACACACCATCAATATAATACAAGTTCCACGTCACTAAATTTGATTCTAATGTTAGATGGACGGTTAGTTTATTTTTATAAAGAAACTGTAAAATGCTAACGGGATTAAATGTGGATGGTTGTTTTTGCGTCTTATTATTCATCTTGTTTTTCTCCTCGAGTAATTTTGTGCGATCACAATCTTTATTTCTATGCCAACGGTATTAACCTAACTACTTTTCCTGGATTTTTAAATTGTGTCCTGATTTATTTAGCTATTATAGAGTATGGTTTTATGATAAATATTAAAGAAATATTTACTTCTTTGAATAATTACCAATTTTTTTTGTTTTGATTTTCAAGATTAAGTGATAATAACCAGTGGTAAATATACCGTAAATACCAATTTATTTAGAGTTTAATCGATATTATAACCTTGGTAAAACTAAGTTTAATTAAACTATTTTTTTTGGTAATTTATACTTAAATCTTTATAAAAACTTTATATAAGTAATGGGGTTATTTTTAACATTTGTTAACAAAACCTTAAAGATAATTAACCTTAACTAATTTTTCGATGGTTTGTAATAAATTTTCCTCATTATAAGGTTTGGAAAAATAGCCATCTGCGCCTAAATTAAAGGCTAATTTTTTGTGTTTTTCATTACTGCGGGAAGTAAGCATGATGATGGGTAAAAATTTAAATTGAGAGTGGCCCTTAATTTCTTCTAATACTCCATAACCATCAAGGCGTGGCATTTCAATATCACAGATAACCCCTTGTACGGAAATTCCTGCGAGTAGTTTATCAACGGCTTCTCGCCCATCCTTGGCTTGTTCGACTTGATACCCTGCTTTTTCGAGGGTAGAGGCAAGGTAACGACGGACGTTAATGGAATCATCCACAATGAGGATAGTATTTTCCCGATCGCCCCTAAAACCTTTATAATAATCTGAGCCAAACATTTGAGTACGTGGTTCATAATCATATTGTAGATCCATGGCTTCTTGAAAAATGACCACAGGATCAACTAAAGGTAATACCCTGCCATCCCCTAAAATAAGGGAACTAATGAACCCGGGGGGTAAAGAAAGATGGGTTTCAATGGGCCGTATGGTAACTTCTTGTTCACCCCAATAACGCTCAAGGTGAATTGCACCGCAGTTAATTCCTTCTCCCACAATCAAGAGGGTAGATTTATCAATAACAGGATAACCAGGCATTTCAAAGGGTTTACAAGGACGATTAAAAATTAACAAATCATCCAGACGCACCACAGGAATAGATTGATTTTGCCATGTCACCTTTTTTTGATCCATAGATTCGGCCTTCACAATTTCCCTAACACTGTTAACAGGCACAGCAAAAACCATTTGATTGGTTTCTACCACCATCACCCGCAAAATAGATAAATTAAAGGGCAGAGAAAGGGTAAAAGTAGTACCTTCTCCTAGGGTGCTATAGGCGTGAATTTCCCCTTGTAGTTCTTCAATATTCGATCGCACTATATCCATTCCCACTCCCCTTCCCGATAACTCCGTCACCTCCGAGGCGGTGGAAAATCCTGGTTCAAAAATATAATCCATTATCTGAGAGGGTTTCATCTTGGCAATTTCTCCCTTACCCATACCCATTTTGAGCAGTCGTTGCTTAATTTTATCTAAAGAAATCCCTGCCCCATCATCTTGGATAGTAATAATGATTTTTGTGCCGCGGTTAAGGGCGCTCAGGGTGATAGTACCTTGGGCTGGTTTCCTTGTCTGAAGGCGGGTTTGGGGATCTTCAATGCCATGATCAAAAGCGTTGCGCAATAGGTGCATTAAAGGGGCGCTGAGGGATTCGATAAAAGTGCGATCTAGTAAAGTAGTTTCCCCCTCAATTTTTAAATTAACCTTTTTGCCAAATTGTACCCCCAAATCACGGATAAAACGAGGAAAACCCCTCACCAAATCCGCAAAAGGACGCATCTGAATGCGAGTGGCGTTTTTCTGTAACGATTCCATGGTGTGGTTTAATTCTTGCAGGGATTGATTAATATCATTAATACTAAAATTAATATCCGTGCTAACCTCTTTTAACTGTACAATGGTTTCAATTTGTTCTTGGGAAATGACGTGTAAATCGCTATAACGATCCATTTCTAGGGTGTCAAAGTCTTCTAGGGTAGCCTGATTCATCAATGATTGTTCATTCCACGATTTGATGGCGGTGGAATCTTGCTCATTTATCCAACCCTCCGAGGATGCCTTGTCATACCAGTCTCTTAATTCCTTGTTAGAGCGCTCTAATTGACTCATCCTTCGTTGCATCAACTCCCCAAAATCCTTAATTTGCCCTAGCTGTAAGTTAAGGCGATTTCGTTCCAAAATTAGTTTTCCAAAAAGGGTATTAAATTTGGCTAACTGCTCGAGGGGTACTTTAACCATTTTCCCTGTTTGCGGTGCAGTGTGGATGATTTGAGGTTCGGGAAGGGGGATATTTTCTTCTTCGGGGGCATCCTCGGCAATTTCCAAAAATGTATCTTCGATGGCTTCGTCTATCTGTTGCCCCAAGGCTTCTAAGTCTGGTAATTCTTGGGAAATGTTTGCTAGGGATAAATCGAAATCGATGGTTTCGTCTAGGGCGTTAGTAAGAGAGATTAAATCATCGTTTTCTGAGGGCAAATCGAAATCTATGGTTTTATTTTCTAAAGATGATTCCTCATTTTCTGAAGGTAATTCAAATTCTAGGATCTCATCTAGGGCATTACTGAGGGAAAATAGATCATCATTTTCTAATGGTACGTCAAAATCTAAGGTTTCATGGGAGGGAAAAGGCTCTTTTGCTGAAGGTAATTGAAAATCTAAGGTTTCGGACAAGGAAAGTAAATCTTCATCTCCTAAATCTAAGTCTATATTTTCTAAATCAAACTCTGGGGC